>JAGXFM010000055.1 GCA_024637215.1 Sulfuricurvum sp. | reverse complement strand
GGGGGAAATTATCTCTCAACTGCCGCGGCAAACGAAGTACTTGATATCCTTGAAGAGCTTAAAGAAAGCGGCGGGTTGGATGAGCACCTTATCTATTTTGAAACAGCATTAGGAGAATTTGCAAACGGACATCCGGCAATCTTTTTAAGCCATGTGGGACTTGGGATGATGCGTGGGCTTCGTGTGGTTGATGCGGATACCTTGGGTAAAATCATAAATGCGGCGCGTGAAGCAGGGGTTATTGTCCTTAAAGCAGGCCGCAATACACTCCGTTTCCTTCCACCGCTTACGATTACCAAAGGAGATATTGATGAAGGGTTTGCACGTCTTGAAAAAGCGATGGCTTCTTTGTAGTCTCGTCGCGGGATATCCTTTATTGGGAAGTGAACCGATCCTCTCTACTCTTAAAGAGGAGCAGTTCGGATTCGACTATCGCAAAGCATCTTTGCAAAGCGATATACTTCGTGATTCGTGGCTTCAACCGGTAATGCTCCGCTATTCATACAGTAAAAGTGACCAATATGATGGAGACGGCACGACGGAGAACGGTACAGTTTCGATTGACCAGCCTATTTTTAGAAGCGGCGGGATTTATTACGGGATCAAATTTGCCGAAGCCTCTCGCCGTTATTCGAATCTCTCGATTGATGCGGCACGCCAAAAGCTTATTAAAGAAGCTGTGTCACTCCTCATGCAGATTTATCAAAGTGATTTGCGTTTGGCAAAACAGGAACTTTTGATTGCTAACTCGGGGCTCAATTTGGAATTGAAAACAGAAAGCTATTTGCACGGAGAACTTGATTCCGGTTTTCTGGATAATGCCATCATCGAAAAAAATCTCCTCACTCAAGGATTGTACGATATGCAGACGCTCAAAGAGCGGCTCATTAGTGCGTATGAGAGTATCAGTGATGCCCCTTACGCTACGACAACGATTCCAAAGCTATCTTTGATCGAAGTTGAACGTTTTGAGTCTGAAGCGATTGATTTGGCGTTGGCGCAAAGTGATATTAATAAAAATCGATGGAATGCCAATATGATACGTGCTAAATATCTTCCGCAAATAAGCCTCAACGGTGCGTATAACTGGAATAAAATCGAAAATCCGGCGTTTGCGGGGAGTATTATGCCAATTCATGCGCAAAGCCGTTATACAACTTATGGGATGAGTGCTTCTATGCCACTCGATTTTAATGAGTTTCGTGAGATGGAAATTTCGAGAATCGATGTATTGAAATCGGGTGTTATGATGGCGGATAAAAAGCGAGAACTTCGTTCTTTGTATCAGCAAGTGCGCCATAACCTAACCAATAGTGATAAAAAGATTGCGTTGGCACGGGAAAATCAAAAACTCTACGAAAAACTGCTGGGCGATACGCGTGAGCTTTTTCGAGCAGGGTACAAGACAGAATACGATGTAAATATGCTCGCAAATTCGGCAAAAATCCAAGAGATCGAAACGCAGATTATTGATGTTGATCGGCAGTTGGAACTCCTCAACTTGTATGAAAAGGTGAACGGTGCGATTTAGTGATTATATGAGCGAATGGCTCTACGGTAATGAAGGATATTACGCTTCGTATCGTCCTATCGGTAAAAAAGGGGATTTTTATACGGCAGTCAGTACGTCAAAGTTTTTTGGCGGAACGATTGCTAACCACATTATTAAACGTCTTGATGATGGATTCTTGCGAACTGATTCGCTTATCTGTGAGATCGGTGCGCATCACGGGTATCTTTTGGCGGATATTATCGAGTTTCTTCATACCCTTCGTCCTCAATTATTACAAACACTTCGGTTCGGAATTGTCGAACGGTTTGAAAATCTCAGAAACGAGCAAAAATCTTATTTTAATGAGTCGTTTGGGAATGGGGTACATTTAGAACACTACAGTGATTTATCTCAATTGGATGAACCGTCTGTTTTTTTTATTGCGAATGAGATTTTTGATGCATTTCCTTGTGAACTTTTTTACAAAGGAAAAATAGCGCAGGTAAAAAATCACGAGATTACTTTCGATATTGACGATCCTGAAATCAGTGGATTGGCAGAAAAATATAAGCAAGATCGCGGTGAGATAGCGGTAGGCTACGAATCGTTTGCCGATGCGATGGCGAAGTGTGCAAAACGTTTTGAGTTTATGAGTTTTGACTATGGAGAGCTTGCAGCCCGAAGCGATTTTTCAATCCGTGTCTATCAAAACCATCAAACCTTTCCCTTATTTGACGAAGCGCTGAATCGAGCAGAAGTCTATGGCAAAAATGATATTACTTATGATGTTAACTTTACCCATATTAAAGATGCTTACACGGAAGCCGGAATAGCATGTGTTGAGTATTCTACTCAACTGGTGGCGTTGGTAGAGATGGGGATTTTAGATCTTTTAGCAATGTTAAAAGAACATGCCGCGGATGAAATTTATACCCAAGAACTCGAAAAAGTAAAAATTCTAATCACCCCTTCATTGATGGGTGAACGATTTAAAATGATACAATTTGTCAAGGAGTAGATGATGCGTTTGTGGATACTTTTATGGTTGGTGAGCGGTGTGGTCTTCGCCGGTGTATTGCATGATGCCGCATTTGAAGGTAATATTGAAAAAACACGTACCCATTTACGAATGTATAAAGGTGTTGACGAACAAAACAAAGCCGGACTTACGGCACTCCATGTAGCGATTAAAATGGGTGACTTAAAGATAGCCCAACTGTTGATTGATAACGGCGCGGATATCAATGCACAGGATTTTCAAGGTAATACCCCGTTGATTTTAGCGGTTAAGAAAAAAGATTTGGCTTTGGTTACCTTTGTCGTGATGGCTCACGGCGATGTTAATCTCGCCAATAATGATGGGATTACACCGCTGCATCAGGCTGCGTTTAGCTCAAATGAGAAAGTAGTCGATTTTTTACTCAAAGCAAAAGCGGATCCGACTCTCAAAAACAATGACGGAGCAACCGCATATGATTTTGCGATTGCGAAGAAAAATTTTCAAATCGCCCAACTTATTAAAATGTCAATGTAGGAGCAAGTATGCAAATAAAAGTAAACGGTGAAGTTCGTGATATGCCTGAGGGATCAACCATGCTTGATCTTATACGGTCTCTCGGGCTTGAAGAGAGGGTGATGGCATCAGCTCTTAATATGGAGATTGTCAAACAAGACGCATGGGGGAGTGCTCTTCTTAAAGAGGGGGACACGATTGAACTGCTCGACTTTGTCGGAGGAGGATAATCGTTATTTGTTTGAAGTTCATTTTTCTTCTAGTTCATTCATCGGTGAAGATGTTTTATAAGGAACTTGTCCGGCGGGGATAAGTTTGGATGAATGTTCAAGATGACGATGCTGGTCATCAAAGAAAATATGTGGATTATATGCTTGAAGAATTTTATCTTTTGGTAAACCTCCGAGAAAAAATGCTTCATCTATTTCAACGCCCCAAGCTCTTAACGTCAAGATTACACGCTCGTGGGCAGGACTATTGCGTGCTGTTACAATTGCTAAGCGAATAGGTGAAGTGTTTTTTTCAAATTTTGATTGTATGAAGGATAATGTTTTAAGTAGTTTGGCGAAAGGGCCTTCAGGCAGAGGTTTTAGCGCATTCTCTTTTTCATGCTTATAAAAAGCATCGATACCTTGTGTTTTATAGATATGTTCTGACTCTTCTGAAAAGACGACTGCATCGGCATCAAAGGCAATTCTAATGTGTTCGCTGTTTGATCTATATCCTTCAGGCGGGCTATAAATCATTGCAGCCGCAACATTTGAATCAATGGCCAATTGAACATCCTCTCCCGATTTTGAAAGAAATAAATCTACATCAAATGCGTTTAGATACGGGGAGAGAGAAGCGCCACCTGCAAAAGCAGCTCGTGTAATATCAAGACCATAATGAGTGATGGAATAAAAAGCTCTCAACCCTGTGTTGGGTGAATTTCGTGACATGACTATGACATCAACAATCTTTCCGACACCTAAATCATTGAGTTTTAATAAGGCTTCTACGAGGTGAAATGCAGTACCTTTTTCTAGGTGTTCATCTTCATGTAACTTTTGATATTCGGTATAAGCTTCTAATCCTATTTCATCATATATTTTATTGGATTCTTCGAGGTCAAACAATGCTCTCGATGAGATTCCAATAACTAAAATAGTACCTAATGCAGAAGCCATATTTATCTCTCCAGCATATCGACGAGCTTTTGATACTTCGTTTTTAAAATCAGATACTCTTTATTCAAATCTTCATACGCTTTTTTGTAATCAATTTCTGCCGATTCTTCTGTGTTCTTGGATTCGATTGAAGAATGGGTCGAGGATGGAGTGATAGCAATGTAGGTTACCTCTTTGCCGTCCTCTTCTTTGATAACGGTGGGTAATTCACCGTTCATCGTTTTTTTGATAACGCTAAAAATACTGATATGATGTTTTGCCGCGTATTTTTGGATACTTATAAGCTCTTGCATAGGATTTACCTTAGTAATAAATAGGACTCTAACGCGACTACGGCTATGGCGTAATCTCCGTCATGGGTGATGGAGACAGAGAGGGCTGTGACCCCGAATCGTTGGGTGACCTCTTCGGAAAGGGTAATCAACGGAGCCCCTTTTTGGGTTTTAGAGAGGAGGATGTCGTGAAAACCGCATTCGCTTCCGATGCCGCAGCCGAGAGCTTTGGAACACGCTTCTTTGGCTGCCCAAAAACCTGCTGCATTACGATAGTTTTTGACCAAAAGGATTTCATTTTCGGATAAAAATTTATGAAGGCCCCGATCTCCGAAACGCTCCATAAAGCGTTTCATCCGATCGAGTTTGATGAGGTCGATGCCGATCATTGCACCACAAAGTCAGTAAAGTAGACGTTTTTCACTTTTCCGTCTTTAAGACGCATATTCAAATCGTTTACGATTTGCTCTTTGAGTTTCTCTTTACCTTTGATGGTAGAGATCTCTTCAAGTGATTTAGAACTCAAAATACGGATAATAATATCGCGAAATACCGGTTTTTTGGTATCGAGTTCCGGTGAAAGTTCTTCACCTTCAAGTTCAAGATTGATTTCACATTTAAGATAACGGCGACCGCTTTCACTTAAAAGATTGACGGTAAATCCATCAAGAGGGTACATGAGTCCTACTTCGGTAGTTGCTTCACTGCCACTGCTGTGTGAATTGCTTTCGGCTGCATTACCTTCTTCTGAATGTGCATCGGCAGCAACTTCTGTTTTAGCTCCATGTCCGGCTTCAGCTTCCGCATCATGGTTACCCATCATGAGCGCGGCAACGACCCCTCCGATTACTAAAATAAGTACCAAAACGGCAACGATAATAATCAGGAGCATATTTCCCGATTTCTTTTTGCCTTCTTCGCTTCCGTGATCTTCTTTTTCTTTTTCAGCCATCCATAGCTCCTAGGTAAAGTTAATTCTTTATTGTAGCGAGAAACTTATGAAATTTGCCACGTGTCATAATGGAAATTTTGGTAAACTTAGCAGATGAAAAGAAGGAAATCCTTATGGTAGAGAGACTTTTAGGTTATATCGGTCGTCCGTTTCTCCAAGTTTTTGAAACAATTGAGAAATTTGGTTTGTTTATTTTATTTCAATTAAAACTTTTTAAACTCTATCCACTTGCGTTTAAGCGGTACAAAATAGTCTTGACACAGATAGAAGTAATCGGATTGGGATGTATGGGAGTCGTTACTCTCACGGCATTGTTTACCGGTATGGTGTTGGCGATTCAACTATATAACGGGTTCCATCAATTCGGTGCTGAAAACTTTATCGGCTATACGGTATTTTTTTCGATTTCTCGTGAACTCGGTCCCGTATTTGCTTCTTTGATGCTTATTTCCCGCTCTATCAGTGCGATGGCAGCAGAACTTGGGACTATGCGGGTAAGCGAGCAGATAGATGCTATTGATATTTTGGGAGTTAATTCTAAAGAGTATCTTATAACGCCACGTATCATTGCCACAGTTATTTCCTTACCGCTATTGGTTATTTGGTTTGATTTTATCGCTATCGGTTCGGGGTATGTGATTTCGACCAGTGTACTTGGAATTAATCCGATTTCATATCAGGAGACATTGATGCGTTTGGGTGACCTCGATGATATTATGACCGGGGTTTTTAAAGCGGCTGTCTTTGGATTTATTGTCAGTTCGATCGGAAGTTATATCGGTTATCACACGAGTGGTGGAGCACGCGGAGTAGGGCAAGCGACAATCTATGCCGTTGTTTATTCGGCAGTGGCAATTTTTATCACCAACTATTTTATGTCCGCCCTGTTTTTATATTTGGATTGGTAGGCATTAATCTCCCAATTCACTTAGGGGACGGAACTGATAAGTATCGGGATCGTAGTATTCGATGGCACCCGTTTCAATATCATAGTACCACCCATGGATAAACAGTTTATCTTCTTCTACCATTTTTTTTACATAAGGGTAGGTGAGAAGATTTTCGATTTGTGTGACGATAGAGAGGTGCTCTGTCGCACGGTATAGATCTTCTTTGGGTGCATTGCTTCCCAGTGCAAGCAAAGCCATCGATTTTGCCTTTTCTCCGAGGGTGAGCCATTTAGCCGTATGCACCATGGAGGTATCACACGTCGTTTTAAAGAGGGCTTCTATTGCTCCGCAGTGGGAGTGGCCGCAGATAATGATTTCAGATACTTCTAAAATCGTTACGGCGTATTCTATTCCTGCCGCGGTAGAGTGGAAATCTTCATCGGGCTTGTAGGGGGCGACAAAATTGCCGACATTTCGAATGACAAACAGATCCCCCGGATTGGATTGTATGATTAAATCGGGGATAACACGAGAATCGGAACACCCGATAAAAAGAGCTCTTGGATTTTGTCCCTCTTTGACGAGATTTAAAAGCTGAGCTTCATGTTTTTTAAAATAAGTTTGTTGAAACGTTTCGTTACCTTCGGCAAACTCTTTGAGTCGTTGCGTACTTTGATCAGAAGCGTTTAGACTTAATGACACTGTTCAATTCCTAGATATTTGATAATGGCCTCATATACTTTACCCCCTTCACGGTCACAATCATCATAATATTCTATAGTAATCATCCGCTTCCCTTCGGTTACGGAGCCGCCATAAATATTAGGTTTAAGTGAACAAAGGGGAGTAGACTCTGCAATCGCTTTTTCGATCATTTTTTCTTCTTCTTCGGTTGAATAAGCGAGTGAGAGTTTAGTGTATCGCTCTTCGGATTTATGATCGGCAAAAATAGAACATACTGGCATAGAGTATCCTTCGTTTATGATGAGTTTATTATACGAAAATTTAGGTTAAAACCATTCCAATAGTTTACTAACTTCGTCAATTTCGTAACATTTTATCGCCGTTTTCTCAATCGGTTTTTTTGGAATTAACGCTTTGGTGATCTGCTGAGAGGCCGCTTCTTTGAGGCGTTGATCGAGTTGATATACCTCACGGATATCGCCGACGAGAGAAACTTCGCCGATAAAAACGGTCTCTTTGGAGATGGCGCGGTTACGGAAACTGCTGATAATGGCGGCAAGAATTGCCAAATCGGCAGAAGTTTCGGTGATTTTGATCCCCCCTGTGATATTGATAAAGACATCATAGCTGTTGAGAGGTATTTCGAGTTTACGCTCCAGCAGGGCAAGGAGCATATTAAGACGGTTGTTTTCAAACCCTGTTGCCTGACGTTTCGGATTCGGGGCATGGGTGTCACTCACGAGGGCTTGCACTTCAAGGACGATAGGGCGGGTACCTTCCATGATGACGGTGAGAGCTGAACCGCTTTGGGATTTAGTGCGGTTAAAAAAGCGTGAAGAGAGGTCTTTCGCCGAGACCAATCCGTCATGACGCATCTCAAATACCCCTATTTCACTGGTGGGGCCGAAACGGTTTTTAAATCCGCGTAATATACGCAGTTCATGGCCGCTGTCCCCTTCGAAATAGAGGACGACGTCAACCATGTGCTCCAATACGCGTGGCCCCGCGATGGAACCCTCTTTGGTAATATGCCCGATGATAAAGATAGCGATGCGACGCTCTTTGGCGATACGCATCAGATCAAAGGTAATCTGGCGTACTTGTGTCACTGATCCGGGGGCAGAGGCAATGGTTTCGGAATAGAGGGTTTGGATTGAGTCGATGATGATACATTCATAGGGACGCTCATGCAATTCTGCGAGCACCTGCTCCAGTCGTATCTCAGCAAGAAGGTAGAGGTTATCGACATTCGCTCCTAAGCGATTTGCTCGGAGTTTGATCTGTCCTTCACTCTCCTCACCCGATACGTAGAGGACATTGCGGTTTTGCTTTGCCAGATTGGAACCGATTTTCAGAAGCAGGGTTGATTTCCCTACCCCGGGGCTTCCTCCGATGAGGACGAGTGAACCGGGAACAACTCCTCCGCCGAGAACCATATCGAGTTCGGCATCATCACTCGTGAATCGCTCGGTATTTTCTTCGAGGATTTGGGTAATTTCTTTGGCTTTAATATTGCCTGATGGGGAAGAGGTCGAAGTGAGTTTGATTACCTCTTGTTGCTGTTCGCTCAGCTCGACGAAGCTGTCCCATCCGCCGCAGTTGGTACATTTTCCCATCCATTTCGGGGTGGTAAACCCACAATTCTGACATTCGAAGAGGACGTTTTTTTTCTTAGCCATCGGAAGATCTCGTTTTTCCTAATAGTAACAGTTCTGCCCTTAAGAAGCGGAGCAAAATAGTGTTCCTGAGCGATGGACACCCTCTAATAGATAGCTTTGTGCATCTTGTAAGTCGTATCCATTACATAAAAACATTTTTTGGCCTCGCTCCATTAGAAACTGTGCCGCCAGAAGTTTTGTGACAATTCCTCCTGTTGCAAAAGCATTATTAGGTGTATGATCAGCACAGAGTGCTTCGGCGGGAATGCTATTGACTATTTTGCAGAGAGTAGCATTGGAGTATTCTTTTGGATTTTTGTCATAATATCCGTCAATATCGCTGAGGATGACAAGAAGATCGGCATTGGTGTAGTGGGCAACATGAGCGGAGAGTTGGTCGTTATCACCGAAAACTTGTTCAGAAGTTGTTGATATATCGTTTTCATTGACAATAGGGACAATTTTATGGGTCAAAAGGGTATCGATAATTTCGGTAAAAATAGCCGTTCGTTTACGTGAATCAAAATCCTCTTCGGTGAGAAGGATTTGTGATGTCGAGATATTACACGTATCGAACTTTTTCTTGTAGCTACTCATTAGAATCGGCTGGCCGAGTGAAGCCAGAACTTTTTTACTGATCTGTTCTTCACGGTTGAGCTTGAGTGCAGAGTAACCGGAAGCAACAGCACCTGAAGTGACGAGGACTACTTCATATCGGTCTTGAAGTTTAGCGATGAGAGAGACAAGATTGCGCATCCTTTCTTTCGCGATAGTATTGTTTTCCGTCAATACGCCGCTTCCTACTTTGATGACGATTCTTGGCATAAAACCCCTTTTTTATTCGGTAGTGGATTTAGAATACCGTAAAAAAATTAACGAGGGTTAAACTAGAGACAATGGAAAATTCTTCCTAAATGATTATTCCGATACGAAAATCGCATCCAAAATACCGTCAACAAACTCGTATTTGTTAAATGCAATCAGATGTTCAGGCTGTTCACCGACTCCGATGTAGAGAATCGGAAGCGATAGGGCGTAGGCGATGCTAAATACCGATCCCCCTTTTGCCGTTCCGTCAAGTTTAGTAATGATAATTCCATCAACTCCTACCATCTCGTTAAAAGCTTTGGCTTGGGCGATGGCGGATGAGCCTTGTGTACCGTCGAGAATAAGGATTTTTCGGTGTGGTGCTCCGCTATGGGCTTTGTCGCAGATACGGACGATTTTTTTAAGTTCATTGCCCAGATTGGTTTGGGTATGGAGCCTGTCTCTTATACACATCTGACGCTGC
>JAGXFM010000054.1 GCA_024637215.1 Sulfuricurvum sp. | reverse complement strand
GGACTTACGCAAGCGCGTATGGCGGAAGACCTCGGTGTCGGGATCAAAACACTCAGCGAACTCTACAACCAAAAACGGGGTATCAGTGCGGTAATGGCACTCAAACTCTCCGAATATTTCGGAACGACTCCACAGTTTTGGATGACGCTACAGGATAATTTTGATTTGTATCAAGCCTATCAGCAAGAATATACATCGATTCAAAAGATTAAAAAACTGCAAGTGGCGTAAAAATTACCACAAACTGTAAATTAGTATTATATATGCTATACTGTTTTTACAAATAGTTTTTACAAAAGGATTTGTATGGTAGAAGCAACATTAGCAGAGATCCGAAAACCGGAGACTCTTTACGGTTACCATGACGAAATTGTTCATATTATCGATGGACGTAAAAAAGAAGAGGTTGGTTTTTTCGTCCCAAAATCGATGGCGAAAGAGTTTCAATCTTTTATCGATAATGTCGAAAGAACTAAAAAGCGCTCTTTGTTAGAACGTGTCGCAAAGGCTCAGGCGATTGATCCGATCGAAGAGGGGGGAGTCGCGGATGGGATACTCTAAACACGATATTCATATTGTTGACTTTAATCCTGCAAAGGGTGGCGAGATGGGGAAGCTTCGTCCTGCCATTATCATGAGCCAAGATGAAGATAATGAGATACTCTCAACGGTGATAGTTATCCCACTCTCTACACAAATCGAATCCAATGCACTACCGTATCGTTTTACCCTATCTAAACGGGAAAAACTAGACAAAGTATCTGATGCATGTATCAATGAGATACGGTCCCTCTCAAAAACACGTATCAAAGAGAAAATAGCAAAGATTGATGCAGATGAAGCAAAAATCATTACTCAAGCACTTTGTGAGTTGATGCAGTAAAGGAGTATTTATGGTCGAAAAAATTTTAGCCAGTCTCGAAAAATCCAATTGTGTTACTGATAACACCTTTTTACAAGCGGTGAGTGAGGTTCTAACCTCATTGGAACCCATCGTCAAAACTGACTCACGCTATGAGCAGTTCGCCATACTGGAGCGCCTCGTCACCCCTGATCGGATTATCCAATTTAAAGTTCAATGGCTCGATGATAACAATAAAGTACACATCAACAATGGCTACCGTATTCAGTTCAATAACTCTCTTGGACCCTACAAAGGGGGTTTGCGTTTTCACCCCAGCGTGACGACGGGTATGCTGAAATTTTTGGCATTCGAGCAGATTTTCAAAAACTCTCTCACGGGTCTCCCCATCGGCGGAGCTAAGGGTGGATCGGATTTTGACCCTAAAGGGAAAAGCGATTATGAGATTATGCGGTTTTGCCGTGCCTTTATGCGTGAACTCTACCCTTATATCGGCGCCCGTATTGATGTACCTGCCGGAGATATCGGCGTAGGGGCGAAAGAGATCGGCTATTTGTTCGGTGAGTACAAGCGTATTACCCATAATTACGACGGAGTGCTCAGTGGAAAGCCTTACGCGTTTGGTGGTTCTCTTATGCGTCCTCAAGCGACAGGGTACGGTGTTGTCTATTTTGCCAGAGAAATGCTCGCACAGGAACTTCAAGAATCGTTAGAGGGGAAAATATGTACCGTAAGCGGTGCGGGAAATGTCGCCATTCATACGATTGAAAAACTTCAGCAGTTGGGTGCACTTGTTGTAACGTGCAGTGATAGTGAGGGGAGTATTTACGATCCTAGAGGTATTGACCTTTCCCTCATACGTGCATTGAAAGAGGAGGGGAGACATCTCTCTCTTGAAAAATATGTTGCTCAGATTCCCGGTTCACTCTACACGCAAAAATCGGATTACCCGCAAAACGGCCATGCGGTATGGCAAATCCCTTGTTTTGCCGCATTTCCGTGTGCAACACAAAATGAACTGACGCTCATTGATGCGCAAACACTTATCCTGAACGGATGCGTCTGTGTCGTCGAAGGGGCAAATATGCCGACAATGCCGGATGCGATTGAACTTCTTCAGCGCGAGGGGGTTCTCTTCTCTCCGGGCAAAGCTTCTAATTCTGGAGGAGTAGCCGTCAGTGAGTTTGAAATGTCACAGAATGCTTCGATGGAAAAATGGGATTTTGATAAGGTGGATCGTAAACTCGATGAGCTAATGCGCCAGATTTACAAACGGATTGCACTCACCGCAAAAGAGTACGGAGTGGAGCGAAATTTCGTAGATGGTGCCAATATCGCCGCCTTTAAGCGGGTTGCTGAAGCGATGATTCTTGAAGGGGTATGATTATTAATAATGAATTAACAAATATTTACCCAACACCGACTACAATACCGAATATTCTTCACATAGGTAGTCCATGAACAAAGTTCTCTCCCTCTTAAGCTCCATGAAAACCATGGCGATCCTCATGCTCGTTTTTGCAATCTCTATCGGCTATGCAACATTTATTGAAAATGATTACGGCTCAATGACCGCCAAAGCGGATATTTACAATGCCCGTTGGTTTGAAATTCTGCTGGCTTTATTAGCGATCAATCTGACGCTCAATATTATCAATTTCAACATGGCACGCCGTGGTAAATGGCTCGTGTTTATCTTTCACGTTGCCTTTTTGATTATCCTCGTCGGTGCAGCAGTAACACGCTATATGGGTTACGAGGGGATGATGCATATCCGTGAGGGGGAAAGTAGTGATGTGATACTCACTGCTGAGCCTTATCTCTCATTTAAAGTGACAAAAGGTAATAAAACGTATGACTTTAAAGAGACACTTTTTCTCTCTAAACGCTCTTCGAACAGTTTCGAGCGGACGTTAGAGGTTGAGGGTGAGCAAATTAATGTGAAACTTGATAGTTACATGGGTGACGCCCGTTATGAAGCGGTAGCTGATCCGAAAGGTTCTCCTCTCTTTAATCTGATGGTTACCGGAGCACAGGGGGCACAGCAGGTATCTCTAAAACAGGGTGAATTTGTCGAAGCTAATGACGTAGTGATCGATTTTGATTCGAATAAAACATTTGATAAACCGATTATTGCTTTGAGCGTGGAGGGGGATAAACCCTATTTAAGTACCCCTGCAACGCTCGCAACGCTGAGCATGGATACCCAAAAAACGGCTACGATTGCCTCCGGGAAACATGAGATGACGAAGCGCACCCTGTTCCAAAGTACGCAAAGCGGTTTTGTTCTCCGTGATTTTATCCCTAAAGCATCGATGCAACTGGTCTCTAAGCCTGCCAAAGGTCCTATGATGCAAGGGCATGATGCATTAACATTAACCTTAACCAGCGGCGATAAAAAAGAGTCTATTGTTGTCCTTGGTTCTGTAGGGGAGGTCGATGCTGCTAAAAAAATAGCTTTAGGCGATACTCCTATTGAAATTGCTTACGGCTCTATAGAGCGTAAACTCCCTTTTGCTATCGCATTACGCGATTTTGAGCTAGAGCGCTATCCGGGTTCAATGTCACCTGCATCGTATGCGAGTGAAGTGAGTGTCATCGATCCTGCCAATCAGGAGAAATTTGATTTTCGTATCTATATGAACCATATCCTCGATTACCAAGGATACCGATTTTTCCAATCCTCATTTGATCAGGATGAACTGGGCACTGTCCTCTCGGTCAATCGTGATCCGGGGACATTGATCACCTATATCGGGTATCTATTACTCGCCATCGGGATGTTTGGAGTACTTATCGTGAAAAATGGTCGTTTTGCCGCTTTGGGTGAGAAACTCAAATCGATTAAAGCAAAAAGTAGTGTTGCGGCGTTAGCGGCAATTGTATTGGTGATGTTCAGTTCGACAAACGCCATTGCTGCCGTGGAAGAAAACCCTGTAATCAAGATAGCCAAAGGGTTCGATAAAGCCCATGCCGAACAATTCGGTCATTTGATTGTTCAAGACTCAAGCGGCCGTATGAAACCGATGGATACACTCAGCCATGAGATTTTGGCGAAACTCAATCGTAACGATACGTTTTTAGGCTTGACATCGAATCAAGTTGTGTTAGGGATGATGCTCCGCCCTGATGCATGGCGCGAGATTGCCATTATCCGTACGGGTGACAAAGAGGTTAACAAACTGATCGGTCTCCCAGAGAGTGCTAAAACAGCCGCATTTTCACAGTTTTTCGAAGCACCGGATGAAATGGCAGGATACAAACTGGCTCAGCTCGTCGATGAAGCGAATCGCAAAGCACCGGGCAAACGGGATAAATTTGACAAAGCATTACTCAGTGTCGATGAGCGCGTCAATGTTGCCTACATGGTTTATACCGGTTCACTCATACGAATGTGGCCGAAACCGAATGATAAAAACCACAAATGGGATGCAACCATCGAAGCGTTGCAATCTCTTACTCCTAAAGAGTCCGTAATCGTCCGTCTTTTAGCTATCGGTTACTTCGGTTCAATCGATGAAGCAATAAAAAGCGGAGATTGGAAAAAAGCGGACGAAGCGTTAGCCCTTATCGATAAATATCAACGTTTTGTCGGCGCAAGTGTCTATCCGAGCGATACAAAATCCAAAGTTGAGATTCTCTACAACAAAGCCAATATTTTCGAGCAGCTATGGCCTCTGTATTTCGTCGTCGGGTTTACACTGCTCATCTTATCTTTCATCAAAATCATCAAACCCTCTATCCGTGCCGAATGGTTGAGTAAAGTCTCTTTCACCCTTCTTGTCCTGTTCTTCGCAGCCCATACGGCAGGTCTTGTAATGCGCTGGTATATCTCAGGGCACGCACCGTGGTCAAACGGCTATGAGTCGATGATCTATATCGGATGGGCGAGCGTGTTGGCAGGATTTATTTTCTCTCGCCGCTCCGTGATGACGATGGCGGCTACGGCGATTATGACGGGGCTTATCCTCTTTGTCGCCCATCTCAACTGGATGGATCCGCAAGTCACCAACCTCGTCCCTGTTCTCCAATCCTATTGGCTCACCATCCACGTGGCTATGATTACCGCGAGTTACGGTTTCTTAGGTCTTGGCGCATTGCTGGGAATGATTACCCTCATCCTCTTTATCCTTAAAAAACCTGAGAATTCAGCACGATTGAATTTGGCGATTAAAGAGCTCAATGCTATTAACGAAATGAGTCTCATCATCGGCTTAGTGCTCCTCACTATCGGAAACTTCCTTGGAGGCGTCTGGGCGAATGAGAGCTGGGGACGTTATTGGGGATGGGATCCGAAAGAGACATGGGCACTTGTCACAATTCTCGTTTATGCGGTAGTTATCCACTTACGCATGATCAAAGGGGCATACAGCGATTATATCTTCAGCGTTGTGTCGCTCTTAGCGTTCACTTCGGTGTTAATGACCTATTTCGGGGTAAACTATTATCTTGCAGGACTTCATTCCTATGCGAAAGGCGATCCGGTTCCGGTACCTGATTTTGTACCGTGGACCTATGCCGTGATCGCAATCGTGATCGCACTGGCGTATCCGAAGCGGGAAACACGTTAACATGAATAGTGCGTTAAAAGAACTTTTTAACGCATACAAATATCTCCCGATAGGGGTGATGTTTTTTAAAGACGAAAAACTTTTTTTCGTCAACGACCATCTCCGCAATGTTTTACTCTTAGCCGCTCTTCCCAGTAATCACATTATTGAAATTATTGGCAATATGTTAGGCTTGGAAGAGCCCTCTCATCACTCGCTTCACGATTTTCTCCTCCATAATGATTCTTTTTTATATAAGAACAGCATCATTCAAATCGAGCACAAATCGGTTAATGAAATTGACCTTTTTGTGTTCCTCAAAATATCCGAACAAACGATTGAGATGATCGACGCACTCCGACCTCTTAAATTACTCCAACACGAAAAAACGACAATAGCCTCCCCACTCATCAATGAAGAGTGGAAACTGCTTGCCAAAGCACTGGGGCCGCAATTTGAAACAAGAAAATTTCCCTCTGTCGTACTCTACAAAGAGATTCCCATAAAAGCGGATTGCCGAATTGTTAACTTTCAAAAGAAGACGATTGAATTGAGTGTTGCTAAAAGGCAGCTCATCGCAACAGAAATCGGGAAAGAGTGGTTATTGGGTAATAGACAAAATAGGATGGTTTCGGGAAAAATACTCAGCTATGATTTACAGCTTGGGACCATACGGCTAGAAAATCTTACACTTATTTCTCATGGATTTCATTTGCGAAACGATATACGCTATATCATAGAAAAAACCGCTTATTTCATAACCTCAATCAAAAAAGAGGAAAAAAAACTTAAACTGCATGATTTATCGGAATAAGGGGCATCGATTCAAACCGATGATCCGACGACACTTTTAGCGTTATCGGCAATGATCGGCAAGACATTAAATGCTGAAGTGACGGTCGATCATTTAAAACTAACGATCAAAGCGATACCGCTGTACATAACGGCGATCGATACTTCCGGAACGATGAAAGTAGCATTCAAAATCGCCTATGATCTGCATAACGAGACCTTACTGCATACGTGGACCAACAACGAGCAGCTTAATCTTATAAAAAAAGTCCGAAATTTCGTTCAAATGATTTCTGCTCAAAACACCGATATAGCGGGGTAGGTGATTATTTAAACCACCCCTTTACTTTCTCAAATGTCGATTCGAACAGCGATTCATGCGGCTTGGACTCGATACCGAAACTCTCTTGAAGTTTTTGTAACAGTTCCTCTTGTGCCGTATTCAGACGGGTAGGGTAGGTGAGATGGATCTGAGCGATCAAATCCCCTTTGCCCCGTCCGTGAACATCGGCTACTCCCTCATTTCGGAAACGATACTGCTGAGCGTCCTTGGTTCCCGTTTCAAGCTCTAACGTCAACTCCCCGTTTAGTGAAGGGATCGTGATATCTTCCCCGAGAACCGCTTGGGTAAAAAATACGGGAACTTCGAGATAGATGTCGTTTCCGTTACGGATAAAGTGGCTGTCTTCTTCCACGTCAAACGTGACATACATATCACCCCGTACACCGCTTTTGCCCGTATTACCGCGCCCTGAAACACGTAAACGGTTCCCCGTATCGATTCCGGCAGGGATTTTGATCGTTACGCTCTCTTTCTCTTCTGTATAGCTTTTACCTTTACAGTCAGGACATTTCTCACTCGCCATTGTCCCCTCACCGTGACACGCAGGGCAGGTTTGGGAAAAGGTCATAAACCCTTGACGGACGTATACTTGCCCCTTGCCTCCACATTGGCTACAACTGGTTACTTTACCCTCTTTGGCTCCGGTACCTTTACACGTTTTACACGAATTCTTAGCGGTAAACGTCACCTCTTTTTCGCATCCGAATACGGCTTCTTTAAAACTGACGCGCATCTCCACACCCATATCGAGCGGGAATTTATCCGTTGCCGCACGTGATTGTTTACGACCGCCACCGGCGAAGCCGTTAAACATCTCTTCGAAAATACTTCCGAGATCATCAAACCCGCCGCTGCTTCGACGACTGCCGCCCCCTTGGAGACCCTCTTTGCCGTAACGGTCATAGATAGCACGCTGTTGATCGTCGCTTAGAACTTGGTAGGCTTCGTTGCAGAGTTTGAACTTATGTTCTGCCGTATCATCGTTCGGATTACGGTCTGGATGGTAGAGTTTTGCCATTTTACGATACGCTTTTTTAATTTCGTCGCCGTTGGCACTTTTGGTGATCTCTAAAATCTCATAATAGCTCATTTCTTCCACGCATTAACTCCAAAAAGATATTTTTACGCAATTATACCATGTCAAAAAGAGTGTTAGCTTAATTGAGTCACAGTGACTAAACTATTTTTGGAACAACCTTTGCTACAATACGACTATGAAACGTTCCCTAGAGAAATTTAACCGCCTTGTTGACGCCCTGCAGCAACTCCCCACCGTCGGACAAAAATCGGCAACCCGTTTAGCCTATCATATGGTCATGCATGACAGTTTCGGCGCACTCAAACTCGCCCATGCCATTGAAAATGCGATTACTTCTCTTAAAAAATGCCGTTCGTGCGGAGGGCTGAGTGAAGATGAGCTTTGTTCGATTTGCAGTGATGAACGGCGTAATCACGAAATCCTTTGTATCGTTGAAAATGCCAAAGATATCCTAACCTTCGAAGAAAACGGACTGTTTGACGGACGTTATTTTGTTTTGGATTCTCTTGAAGAACTCGATCTCTCTCATCTTCGGGGGATTGTAAAAAGCGGAATAAAAGAGATTATTTTTGCCCTTACACCCTCTATCGCCAACCAAGGCGTTATGCTCTATATCGAGGACAAACTTATAGAGTGTGACGTGCGCTTTAGCCGTATAGCGCAGGGGGTTCCGACGGGAGTAAGTTTGGAAAATGTCGATGTTCTTTCACTTACCAAAGCGATGGAAGATCGGGTGAGTATTTAGGCTTAAGAAATTAGCCTGTCCCCTTTTTCTTTTTTGCGTATTTTGTATTTTTAAACTTTTACTTTTTTCATTTATTTTGAAAATATTTTTCTGCTGTCTCCTGCTATATCGTGATGGTAAAAGATAACCTCAACCCTACTATATGAATATTCTTTTTTATATTTGGCGGCAAGTATTAAAAATAGCTTTTGTATTTTTTGGTGTTCTTCAGTGATGATTTCTTTCACTATGAACTCCTGTGTTGGTATCCAAAAACGATGTGAATCACCAAAAGCTATAACAGTCATATTGTTGTCATCCTGATAGACAGTTATACTTCCTGCTTCACGATCACTTTGATAACGGCTAGTATCATGACATATCAATTGTCCAGCATTTCGATTTTCTTGCCATATTTCTTTGTTGAATTCACAATCATAAGGTGGATTTAATTTTGTGATGACATCTCGGATATCTTCTTTTATTTGTTCATACTCTGATTGTGTTAAACCTTGAATTTCGATTGATGTGCCAGATCCTATACTAAAGCAACCACTGAAGCTAAAAATTATTCCAAAGATCATTAATATTTTATATATCACTTTTTATCCTTTAAATTTGATTTATTAATAATTGTCTCAATTGAATGTCCCTCAGATAAATTTTGCAGATTTGATTTACCTTTAATTGGTTCGAGTAAATGCTGTCTTCCTGAAGCATCAGGTAGCAGTATTTGGATATTTTGAAGAATGCTCAATGGATCATTCTTCATAAAATAGTTATCAATAGCATTTGAGAATAGGGGTCAGGTGATACCTATAACTCATTACTCTTGCCAAAGCGATGGAAGATCGAAAATTATTGACATTGATATGGACTTTCACCCGAAAGTTGCTCTCCTGTCTTTATATCGCGGATAATAATGACAGATTTTGGAAAAGCTGAACACATACCATTTCGTGCAGCGTAAATACTTGATCCCTGTACTACCATTGCTCTATTTTTGTTCAAAAGTTCACCCGATGAGTTATACGCATCCACATTATAGTACCCAGACATAGTCATGCATCCAGTAAATAGTATACTTACAACAAACGCTTTAATATAATATTTTAATCGCATGTTGGCACCCATTGATCTTTAGCTATTTGCTGAGAGTCTTGTGTAAGCTGCAGCATTAAAGCTTTAATTGCATCTTGATTCTCTTCTTTAGAAAACTGGTTAAAAACTGGTTTTCGTATGCCGTATTGCAACTCAATCATGCCATCACATTTCTCAATATGAAAACTTTTTTTAACGTCTGCTTCATAATGTAAATGTTCTCGAGATGGTTCATAGACGAGCAATGCATATCCATTATCTTCATTTCTGAAAAGTACATAATACGGAGTTGGTACTTGTTTTTTAACCCCTTGCTGAGTAGCATTAAGAAATTGATATACATTCATTTTATATTTATAGGCTATTAATGTAATAAGATGCGTCCAGTTTTCAACTGGTTCATTGTCAGTTGTATATTCGTAGAGTGCTACATCAGCATTTTCATTCTGAAATGCCAATGTGTACTGTTTGCCGAATAACTCCATATTCTTTTTCGGAACGAATGGCTGTGAAAATGCTGACGACCCTACCAACAAAGCCAAAAAAATCCATTTGTTCACTACCATTTTTACTTCCTAATTCTAAATTTAGTTACGGATAAAGAGGAGAGCTTACTTATTTATTTCATTTTGCTATCTTATTAATAAGAACTTTGATTATAAAAGTAATAGAATAAAATTATACTTAATAATTTAAATATATCATTATGGTTATAAAATATTATATATGTTTTAACAGGCAAGAGTATTAGATAAATAGCTAGCCATTACTTAAGGGCTAAAATGGTATTTTCTCACTATGAAAATAAGGGTGAATAATCCCTGAATGACAAGGTTTAAAATGCAAATACGCGTGTATTACGAAGATACCGATGTCGGTGGGGTGGTTTATCACTCCAACTATCTGAACTTTTGCGAACGGGCGAGAAGTCAACTCTTTTTTGATACGGGGCGTTCTCCGATTTTAGAGGGGGGACATTTTGTCGCCAAACATATCGAGGCAGACTATCTCAAAAGTGCCAAATTCGGGGATATTTTAGAGGTAAAAACGGCATTGATCGAGATAAAAAATGCTTCATTTACGTTTTTGCAGGAAGTTTTTAGAGGTGAGGAGAAGCTTTTTTCGATGAAAATCGTATTGGTTTATATCGATTTTGGAGGGAATATGGCAAAAATCCCTCCGGAAGAAAAAGCTTTTTTATCCGCGTTATAGCAGTTTTTTGAGCTTTGGAGCCGCTTTCTCGATGGCGGCGGCAATCTCTTGATTTCCTTGCATTATCGCAATATCGAGCGGTGTCATCCCCTCTTTGCTCATACTCTGCCCTGAAGCGCCGTTTTCAAGGAGATACAAGGCGATAGGGGCATTCCCTTTCCACGCGGCAAGATGTAAAGCGGTAGCACCGCCTGTATCTTGTGCATTGACATCCGCCCCTTTAGAGATTAGATGTTTGACGGCATCCGCATTACCGACCCAACACGCATACATTAATATAGTTTTATTGTTATCTTCACGTGCGGCATTGGCATCGTTTAACGTTTGCACGCGTGTGAGAAAGGTTTGCGTGTCATTACGATCCAACAATCCCACTAAATCCAAAATATCCGCCGCGTGAAGCGAAACGGCTAAAAGTAAAGCGAGAAAAAACGTTTGCTTCATTCTTATTTCTTAAATTGCTCGATAAACTCTTCAATATCGTCAAATAACGCTTGAAGATCCTCTTCATGTTCTACTTCATCCGCCAAAATCTGAGAGACAAGATCATAGGTGATAATATCTTTTTCACGGGTAATATCAAGGATATTGGAGTAAACACCGATAGCACACTGTTCCCCTTTGATCGCTTGCTCTAGTACTTTACGGACATCCGGTTCAGTCGGGGCTTCGTATCCACAGTTACAATTGGTAAGCCACTCCGCCGGATGCAAGGCAGGGATCCCGCCGAGCTGGATAATACGGTCGGCCACCATGGTCGCATGACGAAGCTCATCCGCTGCGTGTTGGGTAAGTTCCACAATAGCGGCATCTTTCATTAACCCTTTGACAACTTTTGCTTCGATAAAATATTGATAGTAGGCAAGCCATTCGTCACAATATGCTTTATTTAATAACTCATAGACCGTTTGTGCTTCGATTCCTCGTAGAAGTGAAATTCCTCTTTTACCCATCGGATGCTCCTGATTTATAGATACATTAACTCTATCACTGCTTCTCTTAAAGGCAAATTATGATCTGCAATAGGTATCCAGTTTATCCGGTAACAAAAGGTTTACCCCCTCGGTTTTGGAGAGGGTAATGATCCCCTCTGATTTGAGTTTTTTAATCATACGTGAAAGCGTTTCGGGAGTGATACCGAGCAATCGTGCTATTTCCATCCCCTTCAAACGTTGAAACGCATTGGAATCCTCTCGTACGAGCCGTGCAACTTTCGCCAATGCATTAGGTGCAGTGTGACGCTGTAATGAATGTTCTAATGCGGAGATTTTTTGGGTAAGGGATGCAATCAAAGCAATACTCAGCGAAGGATCGTTTTGCAAAAGTTTGAGAAACGGATCTCTCGATATTTTAAGTACGATAGAGGGCTGTGTCGCTTCACACGATGCGGGATAGGGAATTTGTTTGAGTGTTGCCACTTCCGCAATCAAAGATGGTGCATGAAAGCGATGAATAAGCATCGTCTCGGTTACGGCAGTCACTTTAAAGATAGAGACTTCCCCTTCAATCAATAAATGAAAATAATGGCTCTCATCCCCTTCATAAAAGATAATCTCACCTTCACTGAAATGGCGAATAATACCGATACGCTCAATTTGGGCACGTTGATCCGGTGTTAAATGGGAAAAAATACCGACTTTCTCAAGGGAAAACGTTTTATCGTGAAGTGACAGGCTCAAAACCAAACTCTTTCGCACGCATGAGTTCAACAGGATAAATTACCTGAGAATGAACCAAGCGCATCGTATACTCTCTAGGTGAACTATCCAAAACCCAGACAAGATAATCGATCCCTACACTGCTCGCGTATTGGATCCAATCTACCGTAATATCATTTTGCATAAGGGCGCTAAACTCATAAATCGCCGAAGGAAACTCTAGCAACGAATTGGCGAGAATCATGTTTTTTCGATCTTGGTACTGGGTTAGGGTAAGGAGATTAGGATCAATATTAATTTGGGTTGAGAGGATATTGCGCTCTTTTATCCCGCTAAAAGTCATATGTGCCGTAAGAATAGCACTTTTAACGACTGGAATATGCAAGATGATACTGGTTTTATTAAACGCCGAGGGTTTGGAGAGATGGGTGATGATATTGTCACCTTTAAGATCTACCGGATAAGAAGCAAATTTCTTCTTTTCGCTGTTATGCGACAAAAAAATCTCTTCCGTCGATGCTTTTAGTTGTAAGCCTACAGGAGAGCTGTCATAAAATATCGCAATCGAATCCCCCATATACGGAAGCAGTGCTTCGATTTGAGCCACATAATCAATCCCTCCGAATGCAATATTCTCAGGAGCTGAGGAGATTTCACGCTTGTGTACGGTAGGGATAAAGATAGGTAAATCACTCCGTAAAGCAATCAGATTTTTAGCTCCGGCAACGGTAAGAGGTGCGAGGATGGCATCCATATCATCACGATGTATCACCTCTAATACCCTTCCAAAAGATATTTCAGACTCATCCTCCAAATCATAGCGTTTGATTTCAAAATCATCATTTCTACGACTCATTAAAGTAGCTAATGCGACGTTGAACACCGATTGAGAGTATCTACCGATCACTTTAGGAGAAGAGAGGATCGCAATTTTGATCGGCTCTTTTGATAGTATCTCCGTAGCTCTATTATTTTTACTCTCCAACGTATTTTGAATAGTGATCGTTTTTCCTGAACCGATAAAGAAAAAGAGTGCAAGAGCTATCACTATTCGGGCAACTAACACGATAACTGCCCTTTAATGGTCTGCAAATCACGAAATGCCTCTTTTTTAAGGGATGGATTTCTAACCAAATAGAGGGGATGATACATCGGGATAAGCAAGGCATCGCCGTAAGGGATAATCTCGCCGCGCATACGTTCAAAATCCCCGCTCTCTCCACTCACTATATTAAAAGCATCAGGACCGAGTGTCACAATAATTTGCGGTTTTATCAAATCAAATTGCTTTAGCAAAAACGGTGAACAGCTACTGCATTCACTGTGTGAGGGGATTTGAAAGCCAAACGGCTTGCATTTTACCGCATGGGTAAAATAGACATCTTCTACTTTCAGGTTCAACACTTTTTCGATCATATCTCGCAACATTATCCCTGATCTTCCGACATAGTATTCTGAAGATTCATCTTCTGCGGCGGAAACATACGCATCGACAAAGAGCAATTGCGCACGCTCATTTCCATACCCCCGCATACTCTGACGCCGTGATTTACTCAAATCGCACAAATAACACTGTGAAATACTCTCTCCTAAAGTGCGCAGAGAATCTGGAAGTGTGTTCGAGGTTGCTTGAATATTTGGGGTAATAGGATCAACATAATCGTACCCGAGTGATTTCAGTCGGTACAGGTTTTCGAGCAGTGCAATATTTTGAAAAGAGTCCACGGGTTTCACTTCTATGAATTTAAAAAGAGTATAAAGAACAAGGGGTTAAAAGGAGCTAAAGAGGGAAAGGTAGACGCTTTTTACCTGTCGAGGATATCTTCTGTTTCAATACGGACAAAGTTGTTCTTATGGATTTCAGTCATAATCTGCTTTAATCGATTTAAAACACTTTGCGGAGATTTGGAAGGGTTCAGAATATCCATCGCAATTAATGAACTGTGGTCATTAAAATGAGCATCCAGTTTAAAAAGAACATTTTGTGATGCCTTGTAGGCATTTTTTTGAGAGGTAAATGAGAAAATTATAAAATAGTGGTTAGCATCAATTTTTAATAAATGGTCTGAGAGTCTGATAAATTTTGCCAGTTCGTTGTCATTGAGCGGTTTTTCATGATAAAGCAATGCGAATGTTGCATCGACATCAAATCTATCAAAGGTATAATAGGTCTTTTTTACGAGTACATTCACACGCTCTAAGATATCAGAATCCATTTTGGCACTTGTCTTTATAATTTTATTTTTCTAGGTATTACACGATTTATATACTAAGGATTTTAACATAGATAATCTTTTATATCTCTATTGATTGCAGATGAAAATTTAAGCAGAAAGTTTTAAAGCCCAAGAAAAGGGCTTTAGGAGTTTGTTGTCAGAAGGGCTTACGAACAGTGTCCGCCGCCGCAGCAAGCAGAAGCTTCTTCAACTTCAACCTCTACCGGAGTTGATTCCCACACACCGTGTTTGGTACAGTAGCCGTGTGCTACTAGGGTCAATTTTTTACCCATTGGTACGATGTTAAAGGTCACTTCCGCATGATTTTTTTCATTTCCGAGTGTTCCCGGAACGAAATCGGCACGTGCGAGCAATGTCTCACCGTTGTAAAGTGCGATATTAGCGATAAAGTGATCGAAATCATCCGGATGAGAATATTCATTCCCCATTTTTACGGTTACGGCGAGTTTTTCACCTTTTTTTGCAGTTGAAACACAGTGAATAAACGGAGAGTGACGGTCGATATAATCTTTTTTCGCTTCACGATCTACGGTGCTGATATCGACGTAACGGTTAATTGTTGGCATTTTTGTTCCTTATTGTATGTAATATAATGCGGACATTGTACAACTCAAAACTTTTAATCACACCTAAATAAGATACTTTATCTCTGAATTAATTTTTTCCAAAGCAACAGCGATTTTTAACCATTATAGGGGTAAAATCGGGCTTTAAAAATGATTGATGGATAAATAATTATGCTAAAACCTCTTTTGATTGAAATCGGTGTCGAAGAACTTCCTGCTGTACCACTCCTCAAAGAACTCGCTGAGATTGAGAAAAAATGGGTCGCTGTATTGGAAAAAAATGCCCTTGTCGGTGAGTTTGAATTCTATTACACACCGCGACGTCTGGTGCTATGGCACCGCGAATTTAAAACATCTCAAGACGACCGTGTCGAAGAGTTTTACGGCGCTCCGGTTGAAATGGCGGTCAAAGAGGGAGTTCCCACCCCTGCGGCACTTGGTTTTGCCAAAAAATGCGGTGTAGAGTTCGACCAGCTCTCTCGTGCCGAGAAAGGCGGTAAAGAGGTTCTTTACTTCAGCAAAACCATTGCAGGACGAGAGAGCAGTGAGATTTTAGGGGAAATGATCGATACGTGGATCAAAAGCCTGAACTTCGGTAAATCGATGCGCTGGGGATCAAGCCATGAGAGCTTTATCCGTCCAATCCGCTGGGTCAACGTCACACTCGGTGAAGCGTTGGTCGATATGGAACTCTTCGGTGTCCGTTCTTCCTCTGAGACCTACGTCCACCGTATCAGCCATTTCGAAGCGAAAAAAGTAAACTCTATCCATCATTATTTCGATCTCCTCAAAGAGGGTTCTGTCGATCTTTATCCGCAGAGCCGACGCGAATCGATCTTGGCAAACTTCGCTGCACTCGAACGTGAGAACGGCATCACTATCGAGATAGACGAAGACTTGCTCGATGAAGTCGTCGCCATTACCGAGCATCCAACACCGCTTTTGGGAAGTTTTGATGAGAGTTTCCTCGAACTCCCTCCCGAAGTTATCATCACCTCGATGAAAGAGCATCAGCGTTATTTCCCAGTATTTAAAGAGGGGAAACTCATCAATGCATTCGTCGTAGTTTCGAATGCCCTTACCGATGATTTCAGCCATGTTACCCGGGGAAATCAACGGGTTCTCCGTCCGCGCCTCTCTGATGCACTCTTTTTCTATCGCAATGACCTCAAAAAAGGTTTGAGTACCGCAGGATTAGAAAAAGTGGTCTTTATGAACGGTTTGGGAACGTTGGCAGAGAAAATAAAACGTGAAAAAGTGGTCGCATCCACCATCGCAAATCTCATATATGATAATATCAATCCTGATCATTTGGATCGCGCGATGGAGTTGGCAAAAGCCGACTTGATGTCTGAGATGGTATACGAATTTACCGAGCTTCAGGGGCTTATGGGGTATTACTACGCGTTAGCTCTCGGCGAATCTGCCGAAGTAGCCACGGCGATTAAAGAGCAGTATCTCCCAACAGGGGAGGAGAGTGCACTGCCATCTACCATCCTCAGTGCCATCGTTGCGATGTCTATGAAACTCGATACCCTTATCGGGATGTTCAGTATCGGTGAGATTCCGACGGGTTCACGCGATCCGTTCGCCCTCCGCCGCGCCGTCAACGGGATCATCAAAATCGCTGTTGCACACCAAATTCCGCTCAACTTCTCTACCTTGATCGATCAACTCTCATCGCTCTATCCGCAAGGCAAAGAGTACAAAAAGAACATTGAGACATTTATTATTGAACGTCTCGCTGGTGCGTATGTGGGTATTAACCCATCCATTATCCAATCGGTCGTTGCTAAAGAGGCTCACGTAGAACTCGATGTTCTCGAAATCGACCGTAAAATCCGTGCCGTCTCATCTATCGCATCCTCCGAGTCGTTTATCGAAGCGTTCTCCACCTTTAAACGGGTTAGTAATATCCTCAAAGACGAAGCGATGGACAAAGGTTTTAGCGTTAACGAATCACTCTTTGAAAACGATGCGGAGCGCCATCTATTCACTGCCGCAACCTCTGCGATCTCCGCGAACTACGAAACCCTCGAAGAGCGTTTGGATGCATTGTTCGCCCTCAAAGCCCCATTGGATAACTTCTTCGACAATGTTATGGTTAATGCCGAAGATTTGAGCGTCCGTGCCAACCGTAAAGCGTTGGTCGGGATGATCTACGCCGAGATTTATTCGATTGCCGACATCAAAAATATCACCTTATGATGTCATCATCATCGGTGCAGGGATAAACGGCTGTTGTAGCGCCTATACTCTCTCACAAGCAGGGCTAAACGTCGCTCTGATCGACCAAGAGGGCATCGCTGCAGGTGGTAGCGGTGCAGCAGGGGCGTTTATCTCCCCAAAAATCTCTAAATCGGGTGAACTCAAAGAGATAATGGAAATCGCCCACGCTGAATCACTCCATTTTTATACGACCTATTTCCCCAATTTTACCCTAGTAAAACCGCTCCTTCATATTGCTAATAGCCCGAAAGAGGGTGAAAAAGTTGAATCTTTCAAACATGAAACACATATAAAACACTCCAATATTCCCCATAAAATACAAACTCTACTGAGCGATGAAGCGCTAAATATGCCGTCGATTTATTTTGATATAGGTGCGGTCGTTGATGCGCAGGGGGTTTGTGGTGCGATGGTGGAGGGGATAGATTTTTATCCGATTAAAGTAGAAAATCTCATCCAAACCGATGGTTTATGGCAGGTCGGTGAACTGAGGGCCAAACACCTCGTACTCGCTATCGGTGCCTATCCAAAACTTCTCCCAATCGACTACGTCGGATTACGGGGTATTTGGGGGCATCGGATTGATAGTGAAACCTCTACCCACATCCCCTGCATCCTCCATCACCATGTCTCGATCTCTCCGACAACCAAGGAGGGGATAGTAGCTATCGGCGCAACTCATGATGTCCATTATTCCCCATTTTCAGGCGAGGTGTATGATATGGAGCAGGGGAGAGCAGGATTACTCGAAAAAGCTTCAAAAACTTTAAAATTAAATAATATTAACATCTTAAAAGACTATACGGGGTTACGTTCAGGCTCCAACGACTATCTCCCGATGTTGGGAAACCTTGTAAATGCTGAGGCAACGCTGGAAAAATATCCTCATCTACGACATGGTCAGGCTGTTGAAGCGAGTGAATTCGTCTATTATCCTAACCTTACTATGATCAACGGCTCAGGAGGATATGGATTTGTCCTTGCACCGTATCTGTCAAAACGATTAGCTGAACTGTTAGTAGAAGGAGAGGAATTGAATCCTATTTTATCACCGTCGCGATTCTTTCCACGCTGGGCAAAACGTCAATCGTAGACAACGACTCCATAGTTGTCGTCGATTCGGTAGAAGCGTGAATCCGCCGTAATGACAAGATCATCCAAACGGGCTAAGTGCACATAGCTTTTTTTACCGATTTTGATCCCGTTTTCGAGAAAAAACCGCTTTAAATTGACAAATTTGATGTCATTCACGAACTTGTATTCAAACTGACTATAGAGGCGCATTTTCTTGTAGCCGAAGATATGACTGTCAATACCGAGCTGCGTTGCTGCGTATTGGGTCGGAAGATAGCCTGAGAGATCGGTTAAATCTTCTTCGATATGGGAATATTTGGTGGGGAGGGTATGTTTTTCAAGAAAAACATAGCGGCCCAATTTAACATGGCGTGTATCATTCCAGTATTGATAGGCAGGGGAGGAGATATCCAGTTTAGTATATACCTCTTTCCAAAGCCAATGTTTGTCCAATGTAGAGTGAAGGGTTGACATAGAGATTACTCGTCGTGATCGGGGTCGTTAAATGTGAGACGTTTAGCGTACATGAAACGATCTCGGTAATACGCTTTTTCGATTGAGTCGTATTGAACTTTTTTAGCAGCATACGAAGCGTGAATAATCTTCCCCTCTCCTGCGTAAATAGCCACATGCGAAGGATCGGATTTATACGTACGATAAAAAAGAAGATCGCCCACTTGTAAATCATTGAGAGTTACATTTTCACCGAATTGCGCCTGTTCCATCGCACTGCGCGGAAGTGAAATACCGAATTGTCGAAAAACCTGCTGTGTAAATCCAGAGCAATCGGTACGCCCCCCCTCCTTATCCCCAAAACCATAAGGAGTCCCAAGGAAATCTTTGGCACGAGAAAGGACTTTTTCTTTAACACTATTCAAGTTTTTAATGATTTTTTGGGGTGCAGTCTTAGGTGTTTCGGCTACTAGAACCTCATCCGGACATGCCTCTTTTGAAGCGATAGGAGCCGGCTTACTCACAACTAAAAAAGGTTTACTGTCTTGTCCGATCGTATCGGTATCGGCTTTTGTGTTTTTCAGCACCGTAGTCGTCGTTTCCAACACGGTTGGCTTAACAGTTGGTTCAGCAGGAAGAGGGGGCTTCGTTACAGATAGATACGTGATATTCTTTATAAATGCAGTTTCATCATTTTTGATAAGGGCGTCGTTCGTTTTCTTTAATTCACGTTCATATTCTAAAAAGAGAGAGGGTTCACGCCTTTGTGAATCAGCCTGAACCGTCATTGTCAGTAAAATCAGCGATAACACTGTTCGGTTTATCAGCATTAACCCTCCTCATTTTCTGCATTAAAGTCATTATAGATTAAAAAGCTTTAGTTTTTTTTATAATACCTGAATTTAACAAAGCGTTATGGTACACTTTCTCCAAAAACAAACGGATAATCAGCATTATGAAAAAAGCTATTGTATTACTCAATATGGGTGGCCCCAACAATCTAGATGAAGTTGAAATGTTTTTACATAACATGTTCAACGATCCTTATATTATTCGTACAAAAAGTTCTCTCTTGCGTCGATTTATCGCCGGCATGATCACGTTAACACGTGCCGAAAAATCTCAGGATATATATCGGCAAATCGGTGGAAAATCTCCACTCGTCGGACATACCCGTGCCGTGGTTGCATCGTTACAAAAATATATTGGAGATGAGATTGTCGTTGATTTCATCATGCGCTATACCCCCCCTATGGCAAACGAAGTGTGCAAACGTCTACAAGAACAGGGGATAGAAAAAGTCTACCTCATCCCTTTGTATCCGCAATACTCCTCTACCACAACCCAATCCTCACTGGATGATTTTGAAACAACAGCCCATGCTATCGGTTGGGATCTCATAACGGTAGAAATCAAACATTTCTTTGCCCATGAAACTTATAACCAATGTTTACTCGAGCGTATCAAAGAAGCTTTGCAGGAGGAGAGCGCCGAATCGTTCGATATTATCTTCTCTGCTCATGGCCTACCGCAAAAAATCGTCGATCAGGGTGATCCGTATCAGCGACAGGTGATTGCCCATGTTGAACTCATCAAAACAATGATGCAAAAAAGCGGTCTGCACTTCAACGGTGTTCATGTAGCCTATCAATCCAAAGTGGGGCCGATGAAATGGCTGGAACCCTCACTGGAGAGTACTTTACACGAACTCAAAAACAAACGTGTCCTTATTGTCCCTATCGCATTTACCATCGATAACTCTGAAACAGATTTCGAGCTCTCTTTAGAATATGCCGAAGTAGCGCATCACTTAGGTTATGAAGCCTATCGTGTGTGCCGTTGTCCGAATGATCACCCTTTGTTTATTCAAACCCTTAGTGAGCTTTACCAAAAGATGAAATAGATGAAGAAGATCGCACTTTTCGATATGGACGGCACCTTGATCGATTCGGGACTTGATATCACCCTCTCCATAAATCATGTAAGAAAAGTGTGTTACGGTCTTGATCCGCTAAGTGTTCAATCCGTCATTGATGCGATCAATGCTCCTGTACGAAATCTCTCTGAAATTTTTTATGGAAACCCTATCTATGAAGAGAGGGCACGGAAGCTTTTCGAATGTCACTATTATGATCAATGTATCCAAAATGTTACTCTCTACAAAGGGATTCCTGATCTTTTAGAAAACCTTTCTAAAAATGGATTTCTAATGGGGGTTGCCACCAATGCACCCAGTGTTTTTGCGAAGCGTATGTTAGAACATTTAGAAATTGATTCATTTTTCAAACTGATTATCGGTGCAGACAACGTCGATACCCCGAAACCTCATCCCCAAATGCTCCATCGCCATCTCGAGCAGTATGATTATCGTTCGGGCACGGATTATGCTTGGATGATCGGTGATAATACCAAAGATATGGAAGCGGCTCAAAGAGCAGGGATCACGGGAATTTTTGCAGGTTGGGGATTTAGCGCGCAAGGGGAGGGGGACTACTTTGCTTCCTCTCCTGATTCTTTATTGGATATCATCTATCAAAAGGATAACGTATGATCAGTATTGATTTGTTACTCACCATTATGGCCATGTCACTTTTATTTTTACGCCATACCGCAGTCTATAAAGACCACAGTAAGATTAACTACACCCCTGTTGTTTTGGCATTGGGGGCAATCGGGGCACTGCTGCATTTTATCCTTAGTGAGTCGATGGATATGAATATCCTCAAAGAGTCTTTATTATCCTTGAGTGTCGGAATCGTCTTATCTGCGATCATGAGTGTGATGAACCAAACCGTAAGCGTCATCAATACCTATGAAGACCGTTTACGTATGGTTGGAATCGGGGAGGATATTTCTGCTTTAAGTACTACACTTGAGACACTCAAAGAGCATCTTAATCTAATTGCTCAGATGGAGACAACCACCCACGATCAGATACGCAACGTATTTAAAGAAGAGTTTGATACACTCAACGTTATTCAAGCCAATCAAAAACTCTTTATCTCTAAAATAGAAGCCCTCTTGGTTCAGCAAGAAAAGGCAATGGGGAAATTTGAAGATTTTACCCTCTCCGAACTTCCCAGCTTGGATAATGTCGTTCATCGCCATATTGATCTTTTACGTATCGCGGAACAAGATCACTTCAATCATCTCAAACATGTTGCGCATCTCAGCAGTGACGATCAAAAAGAGGTACAAACCCAGCTAAAAGAGCTGCATGCGCTTGTCATTCAGATGAGTCATCATCAACTTCCCGATCATACCGTTGCGGTAGTGCAAAAAGAGTTTGATCGTATCATCAATGATTTTTCGCACCATATCCAAATGCTCGGGGCTAAAAGCGAATCCATTGTAACTTCTTTACTTGAAAATGACTCGCTGTTGCGCAGTTCACGTGAACAAAGTGAACTCATTATGCAGCAAATGGTTCTCTCGACAAAACAGATGCGAGAAATGACGGCCCATTCAAAAGAGCTTTCGGATTCGCTTATGCCGCTCTCTCGTCTTTTTGCTTCGGCCCAAACACTTCACGACGAATTCCTACATGCCAAAGGAAAACTGAGTGAACTGATCATTACCCTCGAATCGTATGAGCATCAAGAATACCGTGCCATTCGTCAAAGTCTGGAACAAGTCGCCGCAGAAGCAACGGTGCAAATGCAACTTTTATCGCAAAGCCTCCAACAAAGAGAGTCTCACCCGAAAGAATCCCTATCGATGATTGAAGCCAAAAATGTTCAAGAGCTGGCAAGTAAAGTAAAACTGCATAAGAGCTATTTGGGAGAAAACCAAGAATAAAGACCTTATAATTACAAAAAAAACAAGGTCTTTACTCTAATGATAGAATTTTACGAACTTCTCGATGATGAAAATATACCGTATCGTTGTGATGTAGAACTCGATCTCATCGAAGAAGCTCCCCAAGAAGAGCGTCCTTGGCTTCTATGGCTCTTCGTCAAAGCCGATAACGTTACCGAAGCATTGGAACTCTTTACAAAAGAGTTAATAACGGCACTCACCTCAGTAGATGCCCTATTTTCCGGAAGAGTTATGAAAGAGGGGTGGGCTGAATTTTATTTTTATGCCCCCCAATCCAAACGTTTTGAAAACATTAGCTCCGATGTGATGAGTGCACATGGCGGGTTTGTTTATGAACGCGGTTCTTCCAAAGATGCCAAATGGGAGATGTACCGTGATAATCTCTATCCCGATCCTTATGGATTACTCAGTATCCAAAATCGCCATACGATAACGGCACTGCTCGACGCAGGAGATGACCTATCCCTCATTCGAGAGGTCGAACACTATCTTTTCTTCCAAACCAAAACTTCGATGGAGCGCAGTGTCTCCCAACTCGCTTCACACGGCTACTCGGTCAAAGAGTACGTTAACGATGATGAAAGTGATTATGCATACGGGGTTGTCCTCATCAAAAAAGAGGCCATTACCCCTAAAATTGTAGAAGAGACAACAACATCGTTGTATGAATCGGCTATGCAGGAGCATGGCATGTATGAGGGATGGAGTACGGTACTGGGTTAATGAATATCACTAAAATAAAAGGGATTTTTCCCTACACCCTTGCACTCTTTCTCAATGCCTTCACCGATTTAGGGCATAAAATCATTATTCAAAATACCGTTTTCAAAATTTATGACGATCAAACACAAATTATCTATACGGCCATATTAAACGCCCTTATTTTACTCCCGTTCATTTTTTTATTTACCCCCTCTGGCTACCTCTCTCACCGTTTTTCAAAAGTCAGTGTCATGCGATACGGCGCATTTGCTGCAATTATCATCACTTTACTGATCACGTATAGCTATTATCAGGGGTGGTTTTGGAGTGCTTTTTTCCTTACCTTTATTCTCGCCGCCCAAAGTGCAATCTACTCTCCCGCCAAATACGGATACATTAAAGAGATAGCGGGGGTGAGAGATTTTAGCTCTCTAAACGCACTGGTTCAGTCGGTTACAACGGTCGCAATCCTCTCAGGGATCATTGCGTACACGGTAATGTTTGAAAACTCTCTTAGCGGAAACTATGATAATGAAGCCCAGATTTTGCGACAAATCGCACCGCTGGGATGGTTACTCGTCATCGGAAGTATCTTCGAATTCATCCTTACCCTTCGACTCCAATCGTGTGGATCGGCTAGTGATATTTCTTTTAATATTAAAAAATATCTAAATGGATATACCCTTCGTAAAAATTGGATTTTACTCCGTCGTAAGCCGGAAATATTTGAAGCGATTCTTTTTCTTTCCCTCTTTTGGTCTATTTCACAAGTGATCTTGGCAGCTTTCGGTGCCTATGCAAAATCGACGCTTGGTATTGAGAATACCATTATTGTCCAAGGGCTTATGGCACTGGCGGCCTTCGGGATTATCATCGGCTCTGTGATTGCCGCACGCTTATCCCGCCATTACCTTCACAAAGGAGTCATTGTTGCCGGAGCGGTAAAAATTACCCTCATGCTAATCCTTTTGCCATTGGTACACACCCTCCCATTGATCGGGCTGATCTTCTTCGGATTCGGTATCGGGGGTGCCATGATGATCGTTTCGCTCAATGCCCTCATCTTGTCTCAAACCCCACGCACACATCTTTCCTATGTTTTATCAGGCAATAACTGGATCCAAAATATTTTTATGACCCTATTTTTAGTTTTGACAACCCTTTTTGCCTATGCAGGCTGGGATGCATTGATGCTATTTTATGCGATGTTTTTTGTCTCCCTTCTCTTAAGTACAGGGGCAATTATCCGTTATAAAGAGTATTTTATTTGGCTTATTTTTGAACGTTTGCTGGCGTTACGTTACAACATAATCCCGATGCAAACGCATAATGTCCCTTCCAAAGGGGCCGTATTACTCTTAGGTAATCATATTAGCTGGATTGATTGGATATTGGTTCAAATAGGGATAGAGCGACGTATACGCTATCTTATGGAGCGTTCGATCTATGAAAAACAGCTGGTTAAACCCATCATGCGATTGGGTGAAGTAATCCCGATCTCTGCACGGGGGGCCAAAGAGGCATTTAAACAGGCACAAAAATGTTTACAAAGCGGTGAGATAATCGGTATTTTTCCCGAAGGCAGTATCAGTTCTGATGGGGAAGTAGGAACGCTTTTACACGGATACAAAAGAGTTTCCACCGACTCGGAGGGTGTGATCATCCCATTTTACATTGACGGAGTCTATGGAAGTCTCTTTTCCCGATCAAGCAAACGTCATACTCCATCACGTACAGGATTTCGACGTAATATACGTGTCATTTACGGAGAACCACTTCCTATGAATAGTGAACCGCAAACCGTTTATGATGCAATCATCTCTTTAAAGGAGACGCATGGCGCTCAATAAGCCTGAATATACCCTTTTCAAAAATACCCGTTATGCCCTGAACGGTTTACTCGAAGTGACAAAAAATGAAAAATCATTTCGTCTCCAAATTATCTTGTTTGTGATTGGTATGATTATCGCATGGAGCTTACCGATAGGATTTATTTCAAAAGCGATTCTTTCCGTCTCTTTATTTATTCCGCTGATTGCTGAAGTGATTAACAGTGCCGTTGAACGTACGGTCGATTTGGTGACGTATGAGCATCATGAGCTGGCCAAGCGTGCAAAAGATGCCGGTGCCGCATTGGTTTTTCTCTCATTGGGAATGTTAGCGTTCATTTGGGGATTGACACTCTATGAAGCATTTTGTCTGTAACGTTTTTGTAAGAGATAATCGCTTATAATTTCCATAATTTTTTAATCAGGGGATATGCCGTGGCAACAGCACTTATTATCGGCGCCGGTGGAGTAGGGCGCGTTGTGGCACATAAATGTGTCATGAACAACCATGTTTTCGACCGTATCATTTTAGCAAGCCGTAGTATCGGACGTTGCGAAGAGATCAAAAGTGAACTTCCCTCCGGTGCAATCGAGATAACCACCGTGGATGCGGACAATACGGATGAAGTGATTGCATTGATCAAACAATACAATCCAAGCATACTCATCAATGTTGCGCTCCCTTACCAAGACCTCACAATTATGGACGCATGTATTGCAACCAAAACCCCTTATCTTGATACGGCGAACTACGAACACCCTGACACCGCAAAGTTTGAGTATAAAGAGCAATGGGCAAAAGATAGCGCATTCAAAGAAGCAGGAATCATGGGACTTTTGGGAAGCGGATTCGATCCGGGTGCGACGAATATGTTTTGTGCGTATGCTCAAAAGCACTATTTTGATGAGATCCATACGATCGATATTCTCGATTGTAATGCGGGTGATCACGGATATGCCTTTGCAACCAATTTCAATCCTGAAATAAATCTCCGCGAAGTAAGTGCCAAAGGGCGCTACTGGGAGAATGGCAAATGGATTGAAACGGAACCGATGAAGATTATGCAGGTATGGGATTATCCTGAAGTGGGACCGAAAGACAGTTATCTTCTTTATCACGAAGAGATGGAATCTCTTGTCAAACATATCAAGGGACTTAAACGTATCCGCTTTTTTATGACATTCGGTCAAAGCTATTTGACCCATATGAAATGTTTGGAAAATGTCGGAATGCTCGGTATCAAAGAAGTTGAGCACAAAGGGATGAAGATCATTCCCATGGAATTTCTCAAAACCTTGCTCCCCGATCCGGCATCACTTGGTCCTCGGACCAAAGGAAAAACCAACATCGGTATCGTCGCAGAAGGGCTAAAAGAGGGTAAAAAACGCAAAGTGTATATCTATCAAGTCAAAGATCACGAAGAGTGCTATGCCGAAGTAAAATCACAAGGGGTCTCTTACACTACGGGTGTTCCTGCGGTTATCAGTGCAAAACTGATGGTACAAGGTATTTGGAGCGGACAAGGTGTCTTTAATATGGAACAACTCGATCCGGATCCATTTATGGAAGAGATGAATACCCAAGGGCTCCCTTGGAAAATCATCGAGATGGAGTGCTAAAAGCACTTTATCTCTCTTTTTCGCCATCTTCTAAAACTGCATTCCTATTTTAATACCGTTTTCATACCTCCTTAGCTATTATTATAAGATAATCGAAGCAATAGCAGATTTTAACAATTTTCGATAAAACACTAAGGGTCAAAATTGAATCTAAATCAAAATCAGCAAATCTCTTTCGATGAAATGGGAATGGCTGAGAAAATCGCTATTTTGCTGATGCAGCTGGGTGAAGATGTCACGGCCACTATCTTTTCACGTATGAATGTCGAAGCGATTACCCAAGTTTCAAAATACATTGCATCTAACCGTTCGGTGGAAAAAAATATCGGCGGTGCCGTTTTGGAAGAGTTTTACGCGATTATTCAATCAAACCAATACCTCAACACCGGCGGTTTAGATTACGCACGTGAAATCCTCTACAAAGCATTAGGGCCTGAAGAGGCGAAAAAAGTTTTAGATCGTCTTAGTAAAACAATGCAAGGTACTCAGAACTTTTCTTACTTGTCTAAAATCAAGCCGCAACAGCTCGCCGACTTTATTATGAACGAACATCCTCAAACCGTAGCATTAATACTAGCGCATATGGATGCTTCCGCTGCCGCAGAGACCCTTTATATCTTTCCCGATGATTTACGCGCTGAAGTTGCAATGCGTATGGCTAAACTCGGAGATATTACTCCGGCTATTATCAAACGGGTCAGTGCCGTACTCGAATCAAAACTCGAATCTCTTGCCAGCTACAAGGTCGAAGTGGGTGGGCCACGTGCTGTGGCCGATGTCTTCAACCGTTTAGGTGCAAAAGCGTCTAAAGCCACTTTATCACAAATCGAGCAGTTGGATCAGGAACTTGCGGCATCAATCAAAGAGATGATGTTTACCTTCGAAGATATGGTTGATCTTGATGGCAACAGTATCCGTGAAATTCTTAAAG
>JAGXFM010000053.1 GCA_024637215.1 Sulfuricurvum sp. | reverse complement strand
TTTCCCCTCTAAAAAAGGTAAAAGGTGAGAGTGCGTCGTATGCGGATTACGCCCCCAAAATATAACAACTTCACTCTCGCTTATCATCTGCGGTGTTAATACTTCATTTTTTCCGCGTCCCAGAAGAATCCCCGCTTCACCGGCACCGTCGCACAAAGAACCTGAAGTGCCAACCGCTTTAATGGACGCAAAAAAATGTTCGCTAATACGCTGCATCAAACCGATATTTCCGCTTCCGCGATAATAAAGGGCCTGATCTCCCTTTGTATTTTTCAACACGCCGATGAGTGCTGTAATCGCTTCTTCCATTGAGACTTCTTTGCCGTGCAATCTTGGAACAAGCAAGCGTTCTTGTTCGCTAAAATGGTTAAGATTTGGACATAAATAACCGCGTGTTATCGGATGGGTTTTATCTCCCTTTAACTTACCCTTCTCATCAACAACAACTCGACAGGCATCGTAACAATCCAAGGGACATGCCGTTGCGGTAAAACTCATTTGAATTCCACTTTCATCAACTGAGAAAATTGATCCGGAGGCGCTATCAAAATTTCAGCACGATAACTCGATAGTTTCGAAGCATCGGCAATTTTCCATAACCGATCAATCTTATACGAACTCTTTTTCCCGTTAAGATAAATTTTTTTGCTTTGGGCCTGCTGTGCTTCATTCGCATTTAGATAAAGGGTCAATTTTGCTTTTCGTACATCGGCAATTTGTGCCAATAACGTTCCCGGATTTACAAAAGCAGAGGGCTTAACAGTAAGCTGATAAAGGACAAAACCGGGAGCACTAAGATGTTTGTCGGCGATACTTTTTTGCAGTTGCGAACGGCGAAGTTTCAAGTCCCCTAACTGGATAGTGAGCGATTCAATCTCTTTTTGAATGCTTAAAAAGGAGTTTCGGCTACTAATAAGATCAAAATATTCACGATCTTTTTCGACGGAAGATTTAATTTTAAGCTCTTTAATTCGATCAAAATTAGCTTGTTTCATATCAATGATCTGCTGATAATTTTGCCCCATTTTAAGGTTGTGTTCTAGCGTTTTTTGCAATGCATTTATTTTTGTTTCAACACTGTGCAGCTCGATTTTATCGAGTTTATCGTCCATCACGATATAAGGTTTTTTACCTAATATTTTCCCCTGATGTGCAGTATCGGTATAAACGACTTCTGCCGAAACATTTGAAGAGACGTTCAAAATTTCGTAAGGCTCTGCTTTAGCGTAATACTCTTTGGCAGACGACTGGATAAAAAGGATCAAAATAACAATAAAAAAGCGCACATAATTCCCTGTCTAATCAATATAGGTATATTTTACACCGCTCACCCTTTAGAATTTAGTAAAAAAAACCCGCGATTTGGATATGATATAAAGAATATAAATATTTTGAGGTCACTATGTCTCTTTTAGAACACGTCGACGCTGCAACAAACTTAGCCAAAAACAATGAAGTACAACTCTTAGTTTTTAAAATTGATATCGCTGAAGAATCTCCTTACTATGCTATCAATGTTTTTAAAACAAGAGAAGTGGTTGAATCAAAACGCCATCATCTCACGCAAATACCGGGAGCGCATCCGCTTTTAGAGGGAACTATTGTTTTACGTGAACTTCAAATACCGATTCTCAATCTCCCGAGATGGTTGGGAATTGAACTTGCGGATGAAAAGAGAAAAGCTTCTAATCTCCTAATATGTGATTTTAACGGAATTATTATCGGGATTCGGATTATGTTCGCGTATCGGGTTATTAAAAAGAACTGGAATGAGATGCATTCTCCCGACAGTTACCGTTTAGGGGATGATGGACTTATTATTAATGACACACGTCTTGATGATGGAAGCTTATGTCTAATCCTTGACTATGAAAAACTTTTAGCCGATGTCATTCCGCAGGCGATGGTTAATGTCGAAAACGCAACCAAGGCGCTCCGAAATATTACTATCCCCGATAAACTTAAAAACGGTGTCGTACTCATAGCTGAAGATTCCAAAACGGCACAACGTCATCTACGCCAAATTTTCGAGCATGCTAACGTTGCGTATCAAATGTTTAACAATGGTAAAGATTTGGTTGACTTTATCACCAAACATCCAAACCCTTCCTCTATTCCTGCTATTATCACCGATATTGAAATGCCTGAGATGTCAGGTTTTACCGTTATTCAATACCTGAAAGCTAGACCGGAAACAAAAGCAATCCCTATCATTGTGAACAGTTCCATGACCGGAGAAAACAACAAACGTGAAGCCGCTTCATTAGGGGCAGATGGGTTTATCGATAAGACAAAAAGTGAAAATATTCTCGCACTAATCATTGAAAAGATGGGCGAAGTTTCCACGAAACTACTCCCACGCTAAACAAAACTTTTTCTGTTCATCAACACTTAAGAGAGTTTATAAAGAGGTTTCCAACGGCCATTGCCGTTGGAAGGTAGTGCAGTTTATTTAAACAGAGCGATCATAACTCCGGCAGCAACGGCAGAACCGATTACCCCCGCCACATTAGGCCCCATAGCATGCATCAACAACATATTCGTAGGATCTTCTTTCATCCCCTCTTTATGCGATACACGTGCCGCCATCGGAACGGCAGAAACACCTGCTGAACCGATTAACGGATTAATTTTCTCTTTACTAAAAAGATTCATAAATTTCGCCATCAAGACTCCCGCCGCCGTACCGGCAGAGAAAGCCAAAAGACCAAGTATCAAAATTGCCAAGGTATCCACAACGAGGAACTGATCGGATGCAAGTTTTGACCCGACCCCAAGTCCGAGGAAAATGGTTACGATATTGATCAATGCATTTTGCATTGTATCGCTCAAACGATCCACGACACCACTCTCTTTAAAGAAATTACCTAACGCAAATGCTCCTACAAGCGGTGCTGCATCCGGCAAAATCAACACAACAAGCATTAATACGATCAGAGGAAAAACCAATTTCTCCAAACGGCTTACATGACGTAAGGTACGCATACGGATTTTACGCTCTTCGGGTGTCGTCAACGCTTTCATAATCGGAGGCTGGATAATAGGAACCAGTGCCATGTACGAATACGATGCCACCGCAATCGCTCCCAGAAGCTCAGGCGCCAATGCAGTTGCGATGAAAATCGAGGTCGGGCCGTCCGCCCCGCCGATAATACTAATCGCCGCAGATTGTTGAAGGGTAAAATCAAATACCGTGGTGTATTGACTTAATGCATACGCACCCACGAGCGTTCCAAAAATACCGAATTGTGCCGCGCCCCCCAAAAGTGAGAGTTTAGGATTCGCAAGAAGCGGACCGAAATCGGTCATCGCCCCCACTCCCATAAAGATCAACAGTGGAAATAATCCGCTCTCAATCCCCATACTGTAGATAATTCCCAAGAAACCTTGGGGACCTGCAATGTCCGCAATCGGAATGTTGGCCAACAATCCACCAAAGGCAATCGGAAGTAATAAAAGAGGCTCAAAATCTTTGGCAATCGCCAAGTAAAAGAGGAGGAAAGTGATAAAGAACATAATCACACGTCCCCACGTTTGGTGGAAATCACTCATCGGCTCACCATGAGAAGTTAAAACCCCATCTTTTGGATTAATAAGCGCATTGATACCGGTCGTTTGGTAAAAGCTTTCAAACATTTCACCTGCGGTTTGCGGCGTATAGGTCTCCTCACGATGAGTAGAACTTGCAGTATGTGCTGTAGTATTCGTCTCTATCGTAGTAGCTGCTGCTACATTATTTGCCATTGCAGAGGTAGAAAACATCCAAACGGCAATCAAAGCATAAAAGAGTTGTTTCATCTGCTCATTATCCTACGATAACGAGAGCTTGACCCTCGACTACTTTGTCATTCGGGCGTACAAGTACACTTTGAACTACACCGTTGCAAGGAGCAAGGATATCAATTTCCATCTTCATCGATTCGAGGATCATAATTTTATCCCCTTCATTCACTGCGGTTCCAGCTTCTGCAAGGATTTTAAAAACTGAGCCCGGAAGCATCGCACGTACTTCGGCCCCCTCTTGAACCGGTAATTCATCACGAGCTTCCGTAGCAGTCGCAACATGGGGAACCACTTGAACATCAACATTGCCTGCAGCAATTTGAACATTGAATTTTTGACCGTCAACAACGACGGTGTAATTTCCATTTACATTTGACATGGTTTTCATACCTTCTTTTTTAATTGGTGTTGGAACATGGCCCGCCGGAACAACGGCTTCAGGAACATTTTTGCGAACATTAAGTTCCGCATTTCCTTTAAGAAACGTAATTCCTTTTTCATCACACGATGCCGCTATGAATATATTTTCATCCGTCACGGCAATTTTTTCATCTTCAAGACGTTTTGTCCAAAAAGCAATCGATTTGGTTTCATCTTTATCCGCTAGATCGATAGCTTTTTCATTTGTCGGTGCTAGCGCAAGCTGCTCTGACGCAATTCGGACAATTTCAGGATCCGGAGAAACCGGAGTTTTGCCGAAATAGCCTAAAACCATACGTCCATAACCCGGAGCAATTTTTTTCCACGGTCCCATAAGAGCATTGTTAAGCGCTTGTTGAAAATAAAATTGAGAAACCGGAGTTACTGAGGTACCGTATCCCCCTTTTTCTACCACTTCACGCATTGCACGGATCACTTCAGGATAGCGATCAAGGATATTGTTATCACGCATCATTTGAGTATTCGCCGTCAAGGCACCGCCCGGCATAGGTGAAAATGGGATGAGAGGCGATACTTGTGTCGCTTCCGGCGGCATGAAATAATCTTTCAAACAATCTTGAAGTACATCTTCATAGGTAAGAATTTTTTCAAGCTCTAATCCGCCGAGATCGTAATTCATCCCTTTAGTTGCATGAAGCATCGTCAAAATATCCGGTTGTGATGTACCGCCGCTTACCGGAGCCGCCGCCATATCAATACCGTCAATTCCGGCTTCAAGTGCCGCAAGATAAGCGGCAACACTCACACCCGCCGTTTCATGGGTGTGTAGGCGTAAATGAGTCCCCTCCGGAACGAGACGACGCGCCATTTTAATCGTTTCATGGATTTTATGAGGGCTCGACGTTCCACTCGCATCTTTGAAACAAATAGAGTGATAAGGGATATCCGAATCAAGAATCTCTCGTAAGGTTCTCTCATAAAAAGCCACGTCATGTGCACCCTCACAACCCGTAGGAAGATCCATTAAGGTAACAACAATTTCATGTTTCAACCCATGATAAGCAATGCGCTCACCAGAGTATTTAAGATTTTCGACATCATTTAAAGCATCAAAGTTTCGGATAGTGGTCGTTCCGTGTTTTTTAAACATTTTAGCGTGGAGATCGACTAACTCTCGGCTCCCCGTATCGAGCATAACGGTATTAACACCGCGAGCCAACGTTTGAAGATTTGCTTCCGGCCCTACAATAGCGCGGAAACGATCCATCATATCAAATGCATTTTCATTTAAATAAAAGAAAAGGCTTTGGAAGCGCGCACCGCCGCCAAATTCAAAATGGGTAATTCCAGCTTCTTTCGCCGCTTCTACTGCCGGGAAGAAATCTTCCATAAGGACACGTCCGCCAAAAACAGATTGGAATCCGTCACGAAAGGTAGTATCCATTATATCAATGTATTTTTTAGCCATTTAGATTCCTAGTTTTGGGTAGTTTGGTGATGGTGAATGGCCGCTGCGATTGCCGCTACTTTTGCTTTATCATCACTTCGTTTGGCTTGTGCTCGCGGAGTCGGTGCCGGAGACGAAGGCGCTTCAGGGAAATATTGTTGAATAAACTTGGACATCAATGACGTCAAATAGCTCATGATCATCAAGAACAAAAAGACGGTTGCCATCCCAAGAAGCATAATTTTGACACTTTCAAAAAACACACATGATCCTTTTAATGTAATCAAATCGTAACGCGCAGATTTTACCCGATTCATGTTTAAAAAATATTTACCGGCCTGTTATTTAATATTTATTGTGAGAAAGGTGTTACCCTACGCTATTTTTAAAATTTGATTGGCTACAATTCCATCATCAAAATGCTATAAAGAGGTATGCTATGGATCTTAGTAAAATCGGCTACGGAGAAAATCCGGATAAAGTAAAAGCAATTATTGAGATTGCCTGCGGATCAAACATTAAATACGAAGTTGAAAAAGAGAGCGGCGCTCTCGTCCTTGATCGTGTTATGCACTCAGCAATGTACTATCCTGCAAATTACGGATTTGTAAACAAAACGCTTTCCCAAGACGGTGATCCTGCGGATATTTTAATTCTTACCGAATACCCGATGGTTGAGGGGTGTGTTACGAATTGCCGTTTAGTCGGTGTATTGATTATGGAAGATGAAAGCGGTATCGATGAAAAATTGCTCGCCGTTCCGACCTCAAAAATCGATCCTACCTTCGAAGAGATTCAAGACCTCGAAGACATTCCAAAACATACTTTGGCAAAAATCAAAAACTTCTTCGAAACTTATAAAATGTTAGAGCCTAACAAATGGGTAAAAGTAAAAGGATTTGAAAATAAAGCCGTAGCCGCTAAAATCCTTGAAGATGCTATTAAAAATTATAAAGAGTAATCAACTATGATCGATTTCGGTTCTAATGATGTTTTTGCCTATTCCATTTTTGGATTGATTTTAAATTTTGTCTTCTCCATCGCGTTTGGGCTCTATTTAAGTAAAAATATCGGAGTCGAAGAGATGATGCTCTCAAAAGGTGAGAAGGAACAGCCATGGTGGCTAGCCCTCTCCTTGGCTGTCCCTTATGCTAAAATGGTTATTACCCTCTATCGTGTCGCTATTTTACAACTCTACTTTCTGGATCAAGGCAAAAGTCATAAAGAGTATTGGATCTATCTTACCACCAATGATGATAACTAATACTATTTCTCTTCTTTAATACAAAACTTCCGTATCTGCGTATCATGTAACCCTATTTTTTGACTCTGGGCACCTTGTTGCGCACGTTTTAACCTTCCGTTCCATTCACTGTTATTAAATTGAGGATCAATCAATGCCAAACCCCGACGCAATAGCATCTCACTGTAGCTTTCAGTCCCGTTTGCGTAAAGAACGCACCCCTCGCTAATCGTTTCATAATGATAAGACTGCTGAACGTATAAATGTTCGCGGGCAAATTGTTTATCATGCGGATGCGCTTTATAATAGGCTTCAATAGCTGATCGGCACTCTTGAGGACTGGCACCCTTAAGAAGCATCTTTTCCAATGTCACTATGCCGAACGGTTCACACATAACCGTAGCATTTTGATAGAGTAATCTAAGTTTTGAATTATTTTCTATAGATGTGAGCAGTCCAACCGTAATTTCTCCATACAACGGTGTCATACAGATTACTACCGCCATTAATCGGACAAAAAATGTTTCATTTTTACTCATGAGCTTATTTTTTCACCTTTTTTTTGATACTTTTAGGAAACTTTTTAGCTTGAAACTTAAACGCACAACTATATTTTTAACTTAATTTAACTATTATAACCGATAAAGTGGCTCAATCTTAATCACAGGTTTCCCGCTGTGCGGTAGCATACATCCCTTTTCTATAACTTTTTCTTAACTGATTCATTTAAGAAGGTCACACCATTGTTATACGCTCACTTGTACCCTAAAATTTCACATTCCATTTTACGAGGTTTAACTTTTGAGATTTCTTTCCCTAATGCTACTCTTTGCTCTATCACTTTTAGCTGATGCAATGACCCCAAAACAACTCCATGTATTACAAACCGTACGAGACGTCGCCAAATCAATTCCCGATAAACACGGTAATACCTATGAGAACACTGTTAGTGCCATTTGTTTAACAGAAAGCAGTGCCGGTAAAAATACCATTGGTGATTTTAAACGTAAGAAATCATTTACAAAAGCTTCTCTCGGTCCTATGCAGATTCAAGTCGCAACTGCACGACATGTCTCTCAAAATGTAAAAAAACTCCGTTGGATTAATAATCTAAGTGATGTACAGTTGGCAGGCCGATTGTTGGGAGACATCAAACTTTCGGCAAAAATAGCAACCCACTACGTTATCTTGCTCCAAGAAAAACGACTTGATCATTTTTATGCTATTAGCGGCTACAACGGAGGATTTCATAATCGTCCTTATTACAACCGCGTGATGAAAAATATGGAAGTGGTAAACCGTCTGATCTCTTCGGGTAAGCTGTCATAATTTTTAAGCTATAATACCTCGATAGAGATTCGGAGGTTTTTATGGAAGACGAAAAGCTTAAAATCGTATTGGCACTTCTAAGCGGTATTATTTTTAGCTTAGTGTTTATTCTCCTTGCCTTTATCCTCCCTATCAATTCTCCAAAAACACCTCCGAAAACAATGGGTTCGGAGCTCCAAAAACTATCCAAAACATACAAAGAGAATAAATTAAATCCGCCTCCTAAATAACACCATCTTTTACATAAATAGTAGTACGATTCTACAAACTGTTTATAATCGGAAGTCCCCATGAAAATAGCCGTATCCTCCTGTTTGCTCGGTGAAAAAATCCGTTTTGACGGTGGGCACAAGCAAGATCACTTTGTAACCGATGAGCTTGTCCGTTTTGCCGAGTTTATCCCTTTTTGTCCTGAACATTTAGCTTTTGGGACACCGCGCCCCTCCATACGCTTGGTACGACAGGAACGGCAACTGTATGTCCAATCCAATAAAGATAGTACCGATCTGACATCAGCACTTATTCAAACAAGCCATCATGAGCTTGCTAGGATTTCAGATGAGCCGCTTTGCGGAATTATTTTCAAGTCCAAATCACCGAGTTGTGGGATGGGAAGCGCCAAAGTCTACCTCGATAACGGCTTTTGCGAGGGGAAAGAGGACGGTATTTTTGCTGCAATGTGTAAAGAACGTTTTCCACTGCTGCCGATGGAAGAGGAGGGACGTCTCCAAGATGCCTGGCTGAGAGAAAACTTTATTATGCAGCTGTTTGCCTTTGACGCTTATGAGCAATTTAAAGCCTCTGCACCTACTCTCGGTGAATTAGTCCGTTTTCATACTCTCCATAAATTTTTGCTTCAAGCCAAAGATGAACAGCTTTATCGGGAACTCGGTAATATCGTAGCCAACCACACTAATCTCTCTATCGACATTCAATTAGCTCTGTATGAGTTTGGTTTTAAAACAGCCATTTCACGTAAAAGCTCAATCAAAAAAACGCGTAATGTTTTGGAACATTTGGCAGGATTTTTCAAAAATAATCTAACAAAAGATGAGAAAAAGATTTTACATAGCCACATTAGTGATTTTGCCGATAAAATCATTCCGCTGATTGTCCCTCTTTCGACTATTGCCCTTTACGCCCAAAAGTATAATATCCGTTATCTTCTCGAACAAACATTCCTTAATCCCTATCCTAAAACACTGGCTTTACGTTCTCATATCGATGCGGGAAAATAATTATGCGTCGGATTCTATGGTTTCGTCGGGATCTTCGCGTTCTTGATAATCCTCTCCTCTCGCTTGAGGGCGAAGTCCTCCCCATTTTTATTTTTGATATCGACATTCTCTCTAACTTACGGGAAAATGATCGGAGAGTCACCCTTATCTATAATGCCCTTATCAAACTCAAAGCCTCTTTAGAACAACAAGGACTCAATTTAGCCCTCTTTTACGGAAAACCTCTCGACGTATTTCAATGGCTTTTATCACAAGGCAATTATGATGAAGTCTGCGCATCCGGAGATTATGACCCCTATGCCCTAGAGCGTGACCGTAACGTATCGCATCTCCTCCCTTTTACTTATTTGCACGATACCTATATCTTCCGTCCCGATGAAATCTTGAAAAGCGATGGAACACCGTATCAGGTCTTTACCCCGTTTTATAACCGCGCGAAATCACTTTTTAACGCTGAGCATATGCGTCAATTTTTTCCCTCAGATCAAAAACTCATCTCTTTTGATTATGCGCCTTTGCATATTCTGCAAGCAACGCGGCACTCCGTATCCGTCTTAAAGCTTGAAGCTATCGGATTTACACCCCAAATACTGACAGAAGCGCAATTGTCCTCACCGGAAGAAAAACTCTCCGCTTTTGCCGAAAAAATCGAAAATTATTCAAAAAATCGTGATTACATGGCACTTGAAGGGACTTCAGGGCTCAGCAGTGATCTGCGATTGGGGACACTTTCTATCCGTACGCTATTACGATGGCTACTCAAACAAAAAAAACACGGGATCGATACCGAACCTTTTTTCAGACAGCTCATATTTCGAGACTTTTATGCGATGCTCTTGTACCATTTCCCCTATCTAAGCCAACAGAATTTTCGCTATCCGTTTAAAGGAGTCCCCAATGAAGCTTTTTTCCATGCGTTTTGCACAGCCCAAACGGGAGTGCCTGTCGTCGATGCGGGGATACAAGAACTGCTACAAAGCGGTGAGATGCACAACCGTGTAAGGATGATTTGCGCTTCATTTTTTACGAAAAATCTCCTCTTGCCTTGGCAATGGGGTGAAACATTTTTTGCCGACCATCTGAATGATTATGATGCGGCCAGCAATATCCTCTCATGGCAATGGAGTGCGGGAACGGGAGTCGATCCACAGCCTTATTTTCGTATTTTTAACCCCTATACCCAAACTGCCAAATTTGATGCTCATGCGGTTTATATTTATAAGTGGCTTCCTCAATTAACCGATATTACACCGAAAATTCTCCATAACGAAGATCTCTTAGCACAATTATCGATCAACACATACCCGCATCCTATCGTCAATCATAAAGTCAGTTCTCACCACGCATTAACTTATTTTAAATCCATTCAAAACTAATTAACTCCCGCACTCACAGCTTCTAATACCATCTGTATGCTATAATTGCAACAAAATTGCAACAATAGGTGTGTATAATGAATTTTTCGACGATCAAAGGGAAACTTACGACACTTGCTGTCATTGCTTTCATCAGTTACGTGACATTGGCTTACTTAGCCTACTCAAACAATCAAGATGCTCAAAAAACTGCTGAGCGAATGATCCTCCTCGGTGAAATCAGAACCCATACCAACGGGGCCATGATGGATTTAAGAGGGTTCCAACTCTTATATGATGAAAAGTTCATTACAGGCTATACGGAGCACAACCAAAAACTCCAAAAAAGTATCAAAGAGCTGAGCAGTATCACGCGCTCAAAAGAGAATAAAGAGCGTTTAGCTCAAATTGCGGATCACCATAAAGGATGGCAAGAGCTCAATGAACCACGTGTAAAAATCATTAATGAGAATGAAAATTTAATTCATGATCCAGAATTCATTTCCAGTGCAGATGGGAAAAAACTGCAAAGTATTACGAAAGAATCGGCAGCAATCTATGCCAAACTGATGGCTGAAGAGACCGAACTTGTTGATGAGATGAAAAAAAAGAATATTGCTACACTTGATAACAATGCGATGGTTTCTGAAATTATTGTTTTCGTGAGCATACTTATCGTCATGGGAATCTTCATTATGATGATCAACTCTATCACCGCGTCAATCAGAAGACTCGAAAAAGGGATGGAGACTGTTGCTCAAAATCGTGATTTTACCGGTTTGGTTACGGTAGAAGGAAATGATGAGCTTGCCCAAATGAGCCGTAAACTCAATGAGCTTGTCAGTGTCTTACGTCAAGCGTTTAGCGGTATCCGTTCCGCTTCAAGCGAAAACCTTTCGGTATCGGCTGAACTCTCTGCTACGACCCTTGCTATTGGAAGAGCTGCAGAAGAAGAGGCTAAAATCGTTACCCAAACGACTGTAGAGTCCGATAGAATGAAAGAGACAATGAAAGCCTCCGCCCTAGAAGCTCAAAGTGTACGTGAAAAAGCTCTCGGTGCACGTAATAACCTCCAAGAGGCTCAATCGGCACTGCACAACACAATCGAACAACTCTCACTTACCGTACAAATGGAAGGGGAGATTAATGATCGTCTCAATTCCCTCTCTCAAGAGGCTTCACAGGTTAAACAAGTCCTCACCGTTATCGCCGATATTGCCGATCAAACGAACCTTCTTGCCCTTAATGCCGCGATTGAAGCAGCACGTGCAGGTGAACACGGACGGGGATTTGCCGTCGTTGCCGATGAAGTACGTAAACTGGCTGAACGTACCCAAAAAAGCCTCGTAGAGACCAATGCTACCGTCAATGTTATCGTCCAATCCATCAATGACATTACGGATCAAATGAACCATAATACGAAACGTATTGAAACACTGGTAGACGCTTCAGCCGAAGTGAACCACCATACCGAAACGGCTGTCGATGCATTGGCCGATACCGTCAAT
>JAGXFM010000011.1 GCA_024637215.1 Sulfuricurvum sp. | reverse complement strand
TGTGGCACAGGGGTGGTTTGAACACCGCTCTCCATTATTGATCGCATGGCGTCCCGCTTTTCACGATTTGGGTGAGGATGACACGGGACATCTCTCCGGGGCGCAGATCGAATTTCTTGATACGTTGGTCGGGATTGAGCATGATAACGTGAGAATGGAGAAATTGACCCTCCTCTCTTTGGCCTCCATTACTCCGGTAAGTCACTTTTTTAAGCCATTCTCTTGGAGGATGAAAAGCGGTTGGGATCGTGATTACGGAGAGGATCAATTGAGCTTCGTTACCCGAGTCGGAGCCGGGGCATCGATAGGAAATGATCAGATATTCGGGTATCTTTTGAGCGAACCCGAAATAAGATTAGGGTTTAATGCCGATATCGGTTTAGGTTTTAGTGCAGGGGCGGGCATTAGCTGGAGCGGACGTATGAAAACCTTAGCGGAAACAGGGCATATTTTTTATCTCGATAAGAGAGATCAAAGTCGTATGAATGTTTCTCATTTATGGCAATTGAACACGTCGGGAGCCCTTTCGATGCGTTATGAAACGATTGATCAAGAGTATAGGGAAGAACGCTTTACGCTCGGTATGAACCTCTATTTTTAATTATTTTTCGGCATAATAGTTCTAATTTAAAGAATGGAGTTTTTATGTATTTAGAGGAAGCTCGCTTCGCCCTTTGGGCTGATTTTATCGAACGAACCTTTTTGGAAACAGGGTTTAAAGAACTCATCGATAAAGGGATTATCAACGGAGCTACTTCCAACCCCGCTATTTTTAAAAGTGCGATTCTTACTTCACCGGCGTATCAAGAGCAACTCGTTACTCTCACCCATTTATCCCCCAAAGCAAAGTATGAAGCATTGGCGATATTTGACATCCAGAGTGCCGCTGATATTTTACGGCCTCTGTATGACAAAGGAGATGACGGGTACGTGAGTATCGAAGTCGATCCTTTTTTATGTGATGATACTGAGGCTACGATTGCGGAGGGGGTACGACTGCACGGTAGCATCAACCGACCTAATGTGATGATAAAAGTTCCTGCAACGGATGCCGGATATATCGCCATGGAAACACTTGCTGGAATGGGAATTCCGGTGAATGCAACGTTGATTTTTTCGGTTGAGCAAGCGCTTAAATGTGCGAATGCTTTTAATAAAGCATCGCAAAAATCTTCGGTTGATACGGTTATCAGTGTCTTTGTAAGTCGAATAGACCGTGCTATTGATGAAACACTACGCGCGCAGGGAATCCAGATCGGATTGATGGGGATACTCAATGCCAGTGATATTTATAATCGCGTTGAAGCATTGCATGTTCCGAAATGCCGTGTACTTTTTGCCAGTACCGGCGTTAAAGGCTCTGAACTCAGAGCCTCGTATTATATTGATGAACTTTTGGCACCTAACAGTGTCAATACGGCACCGATTGCGACGATTGACGCGTATGTGTGCGGAGGGGATAGAACATTGAAATTGCCGAAAAGTGCAGTGAGTATTCAAGAACATCATAATAAAGTGGCGAAGGCAGGAATTGTGATGGAAGATATCATTAAACAGCAGATAGAAGAGGGGTTGGATGCATTTAAAGTGGCGTTCACCGAAATTCTGGACGCATTGGAGTAATAGGATGAGTCAGCAGAACGATCAAATGGATACAGGTGAGCTTAAATTTGAGGTATTGAAAAAAATTCGAGGATATTTGCGCCGTATGGTGGATGCAGGGGGAAGTGACTTGCATGTCAAAGCCAATAGCGTTGTACGCGCTCGTATTAACGGAGAGATTGTCCCTTTATCGGGTGAAATTCTCTCAAAAGAAGATGCTTTTACTTTTGCAAAAGAGTTACTCCAAACCCGTTTTTCTGAATTGGTAGAAAAAAAAGAGCTGGATTTGGTCTATCCGTTCGATGAAAACACCCGTTTTCGTATCAATATTTTCTTTCAAATGGAAGGGGTATCGGCAGTTTTTCGTTTGATTCCGGTTAAAATCTTGAGCATTGATGAACTCAATCTTCCTGCGGTTGTTCATACCTTTTCTGAGATGGAGCGGGGACTTGTTTTGGTCACAGGGGTTACCGGAAGCGGTAAATCAACAACGTTAGCGGCATTGATCGATGAGATAAACTGTACGCGACGTAAACATATCATCACCATTGAAGATCCGATCGAGTTTGTCCATAAAGATCGTAAGTGCATTATAAATCAGCGTAGTGTCGGTCAGGATACCCTCAGCTTTGGTAATGCACTCCGTGCCGCTTTGCGTGAAGACCCCGATATTATCCTTGTGGGGGAGATGCGGGATACGGAAACCATTGAGATTGCATTGCATGCGGCCGATACGGGACATTTGGTTTTTTCGACCCTTCACACTTTGGACGCAAAGGAGACGGTTAACCGTATCATTTCGGTTTTTCCGACCGGTGAACAAAATCGTGTTCGGATGACACTTGCTTCTGTCCTTAAAGGGATTATTTCTCAGCGTCTTATTCCTACCGTAGAGGGAAAACGGACAGCGGCTTTAGAGATATTGATCCGAACCCCTCGTATTGAGCAGCTCATTGCCGAAAATCGCGATATTGAAATCCCGGATACGATTGCGGAGGGGAAAGAGCTCTACAAGTCACAAACGTTTGATCAGGGGATTTTGGATTTGTATCTTGCACAGCGTATCAGCCGTGAGGATGCATTATCTTATGCAACGTCTCCATCGGATTTAAAACTTCGTATGGAGGGGTTGAGTACGACCGTGGATAAAGGGAAACTTGGGGTTGATGATAGTCCGAAAGAGTTTAGAGAAGAGGATTATATAGGGTTAAAAGAGTAGATAGGGTTTAGAATAAAATAAGCTATATTTAAGTATAATTCGCCTCATTTTATTTTAAGGACATGATTATGTTAGAAGGCATTGTAAGAGAGAGTATTGGCAAAGTTGCTACTAAAGCATATCGCCGTGATGGTTATCTCATTGCCAACATCTACGGAAAAGGGCTTGAAAATATTCACGCCGCGTTCAAAATGAACGATTTTATCCGTACGGTGCGCAATAAAGAAACCGTAGCATTTGCAGTAAGCGTAGCGGGTAAAGAGATGAACCTTGTTGTTCAAGGGTATGAGTCTCATCCGGTATCAGGCAACTTGTTGCACGTTGATTTAATGGTTGCGCAACCGGGTGTTGTCACTCACTATCATGTTCCTGTGAACACAGTAGGAATTCCAGTCGGTTTGAAAAACAAAGGTATGTTGTTTGTTGCTAAAAAACGTCTTCGTGTAAAAGCGGCGATTGAAAACTTGCCAGCGAACGTCACTATCGATGTTGCTCCACTTGATCTCGGTGATTCTGTATTGGTTCGTGATCTTCCACGTGTTGAAAACGTTACGTTTACTGATTCAGACCGTGTATCGGTTCTTAGTATCATCAAAGCGAAATAAGGATGCTAATCGTCGGACTGGGAAACCCCGGCTCGGCGTACGTCTCAACGCGTCATAATATCGGCTTTATGGTGATTGATGAGCTTTGCCGTCGGCACAGTGTTCAAAACATTTCAAAGAGCTCCTTCGAAGGGGAGTTGTTTAAAATGGGTCAGCACTTTCTTCTCAAACCCACTACCTTTATGAATCTCTCCGGTCGCTCTATACTCTCTGTTAAAAATTTCTATAAAATCGATGAGGTCATTGTTATTCATGATGATTTGGACCTCCCATTCGGTGCGTTGCGTTTTAAAAGCGGTGGCGGTCATGGAGGACATAACGGATTAAAATCGACCGATGCGGCGATTTCACCCGAGTATATTCGGGTCCGTATGGGGATCGGAAAGCCTGAACACAAATCACAAGTGGCTGATTATGTACTCCATCCGTTTAGTGTGGAAGAACAAATCAAGCTTGTCGCATGGATAGCTTCTGCTGCTGATGCGGTTGAAATGCTTCTTGAACACAGTTGCAGCGATGTTGCCAGTAAATGTTCGATGAAGGGGCTGTAAAAATTTTGCAGGTTTTATTGGATACAATAAACTTCAATTTTTACAGTTAGGCACCTATGCTTGCATTTACTACTTTATCGTTACTTTATCTACGTTATTTTTCGATTGTTCTGATCGCATTAAGCAGTTTTATGGTGGGATTTGATCTGATGGATAATGCCTCAGAGCTGCCGAGTTCAGCCAATCTTGTATTAATCTATATCATGTATAAATACTTTTATGCGATTGATATGATGCTTCCGATATCCCTTGTTTTTGCGATTATTGCCTCTTTGGTTGAATTGGTTCGCTCTAATGCGCTGGCGGCGTATTTTGCCCTTGGGTATTCTAAAACTCGTATTATGGCACCGTTTTTGAGTGTAGCGGGGGGGATGATTATTGGTTACATTGCCCTTCATTCGACCAATTTTGCCCGATCAAACGAATTTGCCAACAATTTACGTGAAACCTCCCAATTTATTCGTCCTACAAGTAATCTTTTTTTCACACACGAGGGTAGTTATATCTATTTCGGCAATCTCTATCCTTTGAGCAAAAAAGCGGAGGATATCCGAATCTTTACCTTTGAAAAGGGTCATTTAAAAGAGGCGTTAAGTGCAAAAGAAGCCCATTACGATAATGAATTTTGGAACATCAAAAAGGCGCATGTCATACGTCCTCCTGAGGGGTTCGACCTCAAGGCACTCGGGATAACGAGCGAAGATCGCCATAATCTCAAAGTACTGCGTGATTTTAAACCCAAAATATTGGATCAGGTGTATGAAGGAAAAGCTAATTTTACCATTGGTGATGGTTTTGATGCCCTTGCCCTTCTGGAAAATCAAAACGTTGACGTGGCCAAAATAAAAAGTGCAATGTACCGTATTTTTATCTCTCCGTGGTTTGCACCGATTTTAATGGTCGTTTTTTTCACCTATGCACCGGTGAGCAGCCGTTTTTTGAATCTCTCCTTTTTTAGCTTCGGTGCTATTTTGGTAACTCTGATTGTATGGGGCTTGTTGTTTATGCTGGGGGAACTCTCAAATAATAAAACACTCTCTCCTGAAATGGGGATTATTGCCCCGATTATCCTCTTGAGCTGTGTCATGTTATGGCGTCTTGGAAATCCCCTAAGGAGAGTTAGGGTAAAATCGCGACAAAACTAATCAATGAGGATTAAGGGTGATCGATTTTAAAGCTCTGGCACAAACGTACGGAACGCCTTTGTACGTGTATGATTTTGATGCGATGCGTACACAGTTTGAATCATTAAAAGAGGCTTTTCGCGGTCGTAAATCGATTTTGGCGTATGCGGTTAAGGCAAATTCTAACCTTAGCGTTGTCAAGCATTTTGCGCAGATGGGTTCGGGAGCCGATTGTGTCTCTATTGGTGAAGTACGTCGTGCGTTGATGGCGGGAGTCCCAAAATATCGTATTATTTTTAGTGGTGTCGGCAAACGGGATGATGAAATTCGTGAAGCGATTGAGAGTGATATCCTCTACATCAATGTGGAGAGTGAAGCGGAACTCTCTCGTGTAGAAATGATTGCATGTGAGTTGAAGTCCAAATCCCGTATCAGTATCCGCGTCAATCCGAACATCGATCCGAAAACCCATCCGTATATCTCTACCGGACTCCATGATAACAAATTTGGAGTTGAAATCGCTGCGGCAAAACGGATGTATATTCAAGCGAAAAATTCTGATTATCTTGACCCTGTAGGTATCCATTTCCATATCGGAAGCCAATTGACTGAATTGGAACCGATTTATGAAGCGGCAGTTATTGTAGCCGATTTACTCCGTTCCCTCCAAGCGATTGATATTGAGTTAAAATTTTTCGATATCGGCGGTGGATTAGGGGTTCGTTACGATAATGAGACGACGATTGAGCCATACGACTATGCGCAAGCGATCCTTGCAGCTCTCAAAGGGATTGATGTAACGATCATCTGCGAACCGGGGCGTTTTTTGACGGCCAATGCGGGGTATTTTTTGACAAAAGTCTTGTATGAGAAAAACAACGGAGCAAAACGTTTCGTGATGGTAGATGGGGCGATGAACGATCTTATACGTCCGAGTTTGTACAAAGCGTATCACCGCATCGAAGCGTTGGATAAGAGCGGTGATGAGAGTGTGGCAGATGTAGTCGGGCCTGTTTGTGAGAGCGGTGACTTTTTAGCCAAAAACTATTCTCTTCCGATGATGGAACACAATGACCTTTTGGTGGTTCACAGTGCCGGAGCGTATGGTTTCGGGATGGGGAGCAACTACAATACACGCGGACGTTCTGCCGAGATCGCGGTTGAGTCAGGCAGTGAACGCTTAATTCGCCGTCGTGAAATGTTTGAAGACGTTATTGCGCTAGAACGCGAGTATTTGTAGGACATTATGATGTACTTTATAGATGTGCAGGGGACGTTGATCGAAGACAATAGTAAACTTCCGACCCGTGGTGCGGTTGCCTTCATCGACCATCTTAATGCACATCAAATTCCCTATATGGTGATTACCAACAGCACCAAAAATCCGAGCGATGAGTTTTTGGGTTATTTGAATTCTATCGGATTGAATATTGCGTATGAACGTTATCTTGATCCGCTGATGATGTTGGAACGTCATATCGTGAAAACCAAAAAAATAGCTGCTTACGGATCAGAACCTTTTTTAGCTGTATTGCGATCTATGGGGTATATCCTCGACTTTAGCTCTCCTGATATTGTTTTAGTCGCCATCAAAGAAGATTTTGTAAGCGATGAATACGCACAGATGATTGAGTTTCTCCTCGCAGGTGCCCAACTTATTGGAATGCATGAAACGACCCTTTACGTCAAAAATCACAAACGTTATCCGGGGGTTGGGGCAATTTTGAAAATGTTGGAGTTTGCGACATCGACTCCCTATACGGTCGTCGGTAAGCCGAGTATCCCATTTTTTGAAGAGGCATTGTCTCGACTATGTGAGCAAAAATCAGGGGTAACATTCTCTGATATTACGATTATTAGCGATGATGTTAAAGGGGACCTTATCGGAGCACAGTCCCTCGGTATGAAAGGGATATTTGTCCTTAGTGGTAAATACCGTCGTGCCGAGGAAATTATTCCCTCTTTAAAAACTTCCGAGCGTCCGGCAGAGATTTATGCCGACATGCAAGAGATATTGGAGCGTTTATGAATACTTTAGAAGAGTGCAGAGCACGCATTGATGAGATTGACAATGAGATTGTCACACTGTTAAATCGCCGTATGGAAGTGGTTCACCGTGTCGGTGAAATCAAACATGAAAGCAACAGCGCAATCTATCGTCCTGAACGCGAAAAAGCGATTATTGATCGTTTAACGAAAATCAGTGAAACCTCAGGCGGACTTCTTAATTTTGCTGCGATTGAAGCGGTATTTTTAGAGATTTTTGCCGTGGCCCGTAATCTGGAACTTCCTGAACGGATTGCTTATTTGGGACCTGAGGGGAGCTTTACCCATCAGGCGGCAGAGTCACGTTTCGGTGCTATGAGTGATTATCTCTCACTTGGTTCCATCGAAGCGGTTTTTAAAACACTTGAAGCCTCTCGCGCTAAATTCGGAGTCGTTCCGATTGAAAACTCACGAGACGGTGTTGTGGGTGAAACGCTCGATTTGCTCGGTAAAAGCAGTGTAAAAATTGTAGCTGAGCTTTATATGCCGATACATATGGCATTTGCTACCAAAGCGGAACAAATCCACCATATCAAACGTATTTATTCTAAGGATAAAGGGTTCGGACAATGTCGAGAGTTTTTAGCGGAACACGGGCTCAATACGATTGAGCATATACCGGTAGAATCAACGGCAAAAGCGGCTATTTTGGCTTCTAAAGATCCTGAAGCCGCCGCGATATGTTCTCATATCGCCGCAAAACTTTACGGTGTTCCGACATTGTTTGAAAATATCGAAGATACTCAAAATAATGCTACACGCTTTTTCATCCTCAGTGATTTTAAAAACGGTATCAGCGGTGATGATAAAACTTCCATCTTGGTTCGTCTTAAAGATGCTCAAAAAGCGGGAGCTTTGGTTCATTTTCTCGAAGATTTTAATAATGCCGATATCAATCTAAGTAAAATTGAAAGTCGTCCCTCAAGAGATAATGACGGTTTTGGCTACTGGTTTTTTATCGATTTTTTTGGCCACATTGATGAGCCGAGTATTCAAACATTAATACAAAAACACAATGATGAAGTAACATGGCTGGGAAGCTATGTTAAGGGAGAGTTATGAAATTTAATAGTGCATTAGAAACGATCAAAACATACGAAGCAGGTAAACCGATCGAGTTGGTAGTCCGTGAATACGGTATTACGAAAGATCAGATTGTCAAATTAGCCAGTAATGAAAATCCGTTCGGGTGTTCTCCGAAAGTTAAAGAGGCTGTACGTTCTATCATCGATAATATGGCACTTTACCCTGATGACTCGATGGTTAAACTTAAAACCGCGTTGTCGAATAAATACGGTATCCAACCTAATGAAATTATTATAGGTGCGGGAAGCGATCAGGTGATTGAATTCGCGATTCATGCCAAAGTGCATGAAGGTAGTAAAGTATTGATGAACAGTGTAACGTTTGCCATGTATGAGATTTATGCGAAACAGGTAGGAGCACAAATCCTCCGTACCGCGTCACGTGAGCATAAAATGGAAGAGTTTTATGCTCTGTATCAAGAACATAAACCTTCCATTGTATTTCTTTGTACCCCTAATAATCCGACCGGTGAGGGGTTAAATGCAGAAGAGATGTTCTCTTTTATCGAAAAGGTAGAGAGCGATACATTAGTCATCGTTGACGGTGCGTATATGGAGTATGCCCGTTTTAAAAATCCTGCCTTTGCCGTCGATCCGCGAGATTTAATTGCGAAGTTTGATAACGTCCTTTTTCTCGGGACTTTTTCAAAAGCGTACGGTTTGGGAGGGATGCGCGTAGGTTACGGCATTGCCCAAAATCACATTATTGATGCTCTCTATAAAGTTCGCCCCCCTTTTAATATCACGACTCTTTCTCTCGAAGCGGCTTCTGTCGCATTGGAAGATGAGGCTTTTGTTCAAGAGTGTATCGCCGATAATTTTGTGCAGATGAGACGTTATGAAGAGTTTGCACGAGAAAAAGGGATCAATGTGATTGAAAGTTATACCAATTTCGTCACTTTATCGCTTCCTGAAGAAAAAAATTCATCGAAAATTGCGCAAGAACTCTTAAAAAAGGGTATGATTGTACGTGATTTAAGCAGTTACGGATTGAACGCGATTCGTGTTACAATCGGAACCCGAGTTCAAAATGATCGATTCTTTGAACTCACTGATCCTTTATTATAAAAATTAGGTAACGATGGATTTTAAGACCCTTTTCGCACAGCTTGTTGTTTTTTTCGGAAAGCTCACTCAGGCACAAAGAATTATTATCGCTGCAGCGGTTGCCGGAATTATTGCATTTTTGATTTTCTTGGTTGTGTATACTTCCGAAGGGTCAAAAAACGATAATGGCGGGTACCAAGTTCTTTTTGATCAGCTGAGCAGTGAAGATGCCGCGAAAGTCATTGAACAACTCGAAAAAGATCAGGTTCCTTACCGAATTCCTCGTGAAAATGTGATTGAAGTTCCCAAAGAAGTTGTCTACAAAGAACGTATTACGATCGCCTCTTTGGGTATTCCAAAAGAGGGACATGTTGGATTTGAACTTTTTGATAAACAAGAATTTGGTGCTACAAACTTCGATCAAGAGGTAAAGTTCCGACGTGCTTTAGAAGGAGAATTGGCAAGATCGATTGACTCCCTTTCTCCGGTAGAAAAATCGAGTGTTTCACTCGCCCTTCCCAAAGAGACCCTGTTTGTAGCTGAAGAAGTTCCCCCTTCGGCTTCCGTTATGGTACAGCTTTATCCTGATCGAAAATTGACCCCAAAGCAGATTCGGGGGATTAAGAAGCTTGTTGCGGCTGCCGTTCCGAAGTTGACCCCTGAAAATGTAGCATTAATCGATTCTGAGGGTGAAACGCTGGGTGATGATGATGCCGCAAGCGCGATGGGTGAACTCTCTGCAATACAGCAGATGTACAAAACCAAAGAAGAGAAAAAGCAAGAAGAAAAAATCATCAACGTTCTTGCTCCGTTTATCGGTGGCAAAGATCGTGTTGTTGCTAAAGTAACGATTGAATATGATTTTTCAGAACAAAGTTCGACATCGGAAAAATACGATCCTGAAAACGTAGTACGCAGCGAGCAAACGCTAGAAGAGAAGCGTGAAGGAGCTGCACCTGCACAAGTGGGCGGTGTTCCGGGTGCCGTCAGTAATATTGGACCGGTAGAAGGGCTTGCGGGCGGCGGCGGTGAAAAATTTGAAAAAACTTCCGGAACAACGAATTACGAAGTTTCTAAAACGGTTTCAACAACCAAAATGGAGTTTGCACGCATTAAACGGATGACGGCCGCCGTTGTCGTTGACGGTAAGTATGAGCCTAAAAAAGATGCAGCCGGAGAGGCTACGGAAGAAATAGAGTATGTGGCTTTGGATGAAACACAAATTCAAGCGATTGATGCATTGGTCAAGCAATCTATTGGAGTAGATGAACAGCGCGGAGATCAGGTAACGGTCCGTAACTTTGCATTTCAAGCTTCCAAAGAGGGGTTAGAGCCTAAAGACGGTGCTTCAAAATTCTCTGAGTTTATAGCAACTTATCTGGTCCCCTTCGCCCCTATTTTTAAATACATTTTAGTGGGGATTATTTTATTCATAGCGTACAAAAAAATCATTATCCCATTTGCGGAACGTATGCTAGAATTTAGTAGAGAAGAAGAAGAGTTCGAAAAACCGAATTTAGAAATTGCCGATGATGAAGATGAAGATTTAGCGGAAAAAGTACAACTCATGCGTAAAAAAGTGGAAAATCAATTGGGACTTGGAGAAAATTTCAACGAAGATGAGCTTAAATACGATGTATTGCTTGAAAAAGTACGTGAAATTGCCGAAGATCATCCGGAAGAGATAGCTTCGTTAATTCAAGCCTTGATTGATGAAGAGTCAGTACCCTCTGATTCTCCACATAAGCGATAGGAGCGGCATATGACGTTGACACAGTCCCAACAAGCTAATTTTGACGAAATGAGTATGTCACAGAAAGTGGCTATTCTATTAGTGCAGTTAGGTGAAGATGTCACGGCCACTATCTTTTCACGTATGAATGTCGAAGCGATTACTGAAATCTCCAAATTTATAGCTAATAACCGCTCTATTGAGAAAAACATAGGAGCGGCGGTTCTTGAAGAATTTTACGCGATTATTCAATCAAACCAATACCTCAACACCGGCGGTATGGATTACGCACGTGAAATCCTCTACAAAGCATTAGGGCCTGAAGAGGCGAAAAAGGTATTGGAACGGCTGAGCAAAACAATGCAAGGTGCTCAGAACTTTTCTTACTTGTCTAAAATCAAGCCGCAACAGCTCGCCGACTTTATTATGAACGAACATCCTCAAACCGTAGCATTAATACTAGCGCATATGGATCCTTCTGCCGCCGCAGAGACCCTTTATATCTTTCCCGATGATTTACGCGCTGAAGTTGCAATGCGTATGGCTAAACTCGGAGACATTTCCCCATCGATTATCAAACGGGTCAGCGCCGTACTCGAATCGAAACTCGAATCTCTTGCCAGCTACAAGGTCGAAGTGGGCGGGCCGCGATCGGTTGCCGATGTCTTCAACCGTTTGGGGGCCAAAGTTTCCAAGGCTACTTTGTCACAAATCGAGCAGTTGGATCAGGAACTTGCGGCATCAATCAAAGAGATGATGTTTACCTTCGAAGATATGGTTGATCTTGATGGCAACAGTATCCGTGAAATTCTTAAAGCGGTAGATAAAAATGATCTTATGCTTGCCCTTAAAAATGCGGCGGAAGAGCTCAAAGAGAAATTTTATGCCAATATGTCCCAACGTGCCAAAGATGCCTTTATCGAAGAGCTCCAATTTTTGGGTGCGGTTAAGATGAAAGAGGTCGAGGGTGCACAACGTAGAATTGTTGATGCGGTTCAGGCATTGGCGGAGCAGGGTATCTTGCAACTCGGTGAATCTGAAGAGATGGTGGAGTAACGTAGATGGACGTGGTCATTCATCATAATTCTACCGGTGCACATACCATCAACAAATACCAATTTAAAATTCTTTCGTCCCTCTCCGGTATGAGCATCGGGGAAGCAAGTCAAGAAATCAATAACGCCCCAAGAGAAGAAGCGCAAGAGGAACATCGTAAAGAAGAACCGAAATCTTCTAAAGATGAGCTCATCGAATCTTTGATGAAAAAAGCCGATGAAATGAGTTCAAATGTGATCAAAATGCAAATGCGTCTTGAATCAATGCAGGAAGAACATACAAGTGCACTCGAAGAAGCTAAAAAAATCGCTTATGATGAGGGTATTGAGGCGGGAATAGCGCAAGAGAAAGCGAATCATGAGGGGAAAAATGCACAATCGCATGATCAGCTTGCTCAGTCGGTTCGAACGCTAGAGAATGCAGCCGCCGAGTTTGTTTCCGCCCTTGGCGCAATTCAAAAAGAGCTTACCCATACGGCGCTTGATATCGCCAAAGAGGTGATCGGGATTGAAACGGGAGAACACAGCTCAAAAATAGCGGCTAAACTCTCGAGTGATTTGATTGAAGAGCTTAAAGATGCCTCTAAAATCACCCTTCGGGTTAACCCAACCGATCATGGATTTATCTCTGAAAAAGTGGGTTCACTTGAGCATGTCGAGGTCCTTTCCGATCGTGCAATCAGTGCCGGCGGGGTTGTTGCCATCAGTGATGCGGGAAATATTGATTCAGAGATCAAAAAGCGTTACGAAAGACTTAAACGCTCCTTGTTACTTGAATCATAAAGCGGTTTCGCAAACATTCACTTTTATACTATAGACTTCGAGAATAGAATTATTTTTAGGACAGTGCATTAGAATGAAAATTAAAAATTTTACTTTACCGCAGTTGGAAGAGCTATCGCAAAAGATACGAGACCGTATTTTAGAGGTGGTGAGTACCAACGGTGGTCATTTGAGCTCTACTTTGGGCGCTACTGAGATTATCGTAGCGATGCATAAAGTATTTGATTCAGCACGCGATCCTTTTATTTTTGATGTATCTCATCAAGCGTATGCCCATAAACTTTTGAGTGAGCGTTGGGAAGAGTTTGCAACACTACGCCAATTTGGCGGTCTGAGCGGCTATACCAAACCTTCAGAATCAAAGAGCGATTATTTTGTCGCGGGGCACAGCTCCACTTCTATCTCTTTAGGGGTAGGGGCAGCTAAAGCGATAGCTCTTAAAAATGAGCAAGAGAGCCGTATCCCTGTCGTGCTTATCGGTGATGGAGCAATGTCTGCCGGGATGGCGTATGAAGCGATGAATGAGCTTGGCGATCGTAAATATCCGATGATTATTATTCTCAACGATAATGAGATGTCTATCGCCAAACCGATTGGAGCGATCAGCCGAATGCTCAGTTCCGCGATGGCAAGCCCGTTTTATCAACGCTTCAAACGTAAAACAGAGCAGTTTGTCGATAATTTCGGTGAAGGGGCCCATTACCTCGCAAAGCGGTTTGAAGAGTCGTTTAAACTCATCACACCGGGAATTATGTTTGAGGAGATGGGGATTGAGTATATTGGCCCCATTGACGGACATGATCTTAAATCGTTGATCGAGACGTTTGAGATTGCCAAGGGGATGGGGAAGCCGGTATTGGTTCATATCCAAACAATCAAAGGTAAAGGGTATGAAATCGCCGAGGGGAAACATGAAAAATGGCACGGCGTCTCACCGTTTGATCTCAAAAGCGGTACGGCAAATGCCAAAAGTTCAGCCAAAAGTGCGACACAGATTTATGCGGATGCTTTGATGTATCAAGCGGATCGTAATGATAAAATAGTAGGGGTTACCGCTGCAATGCCAAGCGGTACTGGGCTCTCCGCGCTGATGGAAAAATACCCCGACCGTTTTTGGGATGTGGCGATTGCCGAACAACATGCCGTTACGTCGATGGGGGCATTAGCCAAAGAGGGATTTAAACCGTTTTGTACGATCTATTCTACTTTTTTACAGCGCGGGTTTGATCAAGTGATCCATGATGTATGTCTAATGGATTTACCGGTCGTATTTGCCCTTGATCGTGCCGGAATCGTAGGAGAAGACGGTGAAACCCACCAAGGGGCATACGACATCAGCTTTTTACGTCTGATCCCTAATATGACCCTTTGTGCACCGCGTGATGAGCTCTCTTTTCACCAGATTGTTGAATTTGCTTCCAACTATGAGCATCCGTGTGCGATTCGCTATCCGAGAGGGGCATTTTTTGAAGCGGAGCTTTTAGCCTCTGTTGCGTATGAGAGGGGAAAATCACAGCTTCTTATTTCAAACGACTCTAGCCGATTGTTTATCGGCTACGGTAACGGTGTCGGACGTGCGGCACAAACGATGGCATGTATGGAGGAACAACCTTCATTGCTTGATTTACGATTTGTTAAGCCTTTGGATACGCAGATGTTGCATCAAATGGCACAAAAACATAAACAATGGTATGTTTTTAGTGATTCAGCCCGACTTGGTGGGGTAGGGAGTGCCTTGTTAGAGTGGCTTTCCGAAGAGAAAATAACGGATGTGCAGGTTGTGAGTTTCGAATACGAGGATGTATTTATCAAACACGGCAACACCAAGCTCGTGGAAGAGTCTTTGGGACTTCTTCCTGAACAATTGGCATTACGGGTTATCGGAGGATAATTACCCCTGCGATTCTCCCCGTATGCTGTCGATCGGCTCGATAGGAAAAATATTCATTGCTTTTGCATGAGGTACACTCTCCAATAATCTCGATATGTGTCGGATCAATAGCGAGCTTCTCTAATTGACTTAGTAAAATGGTGTTGACGTCTAAAAATACTTTTTTATCTTCTCTTCGTAGTGCCGTTGAGTACCCTTTTTCTTCCGTCTCTTGCGCAATAGTCTCATTAATTTCATAACAGCATCCTTGAATGGAAGGTCCTAAAATGATCTGTATATTTTTATGGGGCGATTTGAAATGCTCTTCCATTTTTTGAATCGTCTTTAGCAGTATTTCATTCAATGCCCCCGCACGTCCCGCATGAATAGCGGCACAAACGTGACGGATCGGGTCATAAAGCAAGATCGGGGTGCAATCAGCACTCATAACCATGAGAGGCGTATTAGGATGGTCAGTGATAAGGGCATCGCACTCCGGCGGGGTATCAAAGTTGAATGTTTCATCGATTATTACGATTCGATCCGAGTGGATTTGGCGCAGGTGGATCAGTCGGTTCCGTTCATAGCCCAATGCTACAGAGAGGAGATCATGGTTTTTAATAACATCCAGAGGGTTGTCACCGACATGAAAAGCAAGATTGGCAGAGCTATACGGAGCTGATGATGTGCCCCCATGACGTGTTGTAAAAGCGGCAGTAACTTCCGGATAGGCTGATAAAAGAGATGAGGAGATCGTTTTCATGAGTAAGAGTATACCTATGAAGCGTTTTAGTTGGTATAAAAGAGTTTTATTATTCAGGATTTTTTCCGAAAATAGGCTAGAAAATCTATTAGTAAAAGTGATGATTATATAAGTAAATAGTGTAATTCATCTTAAGTTAATATCTATTACAGGATAATATTTAATTATTTTATAAAAGGGATTTTATGGGAGCATACAAAAGTACAAAAAGTATCCTCGTACATGATATCCTTGAACAAATGCCCGATGGTATGTTCACTCTCGATACAAATCTAACTATCCAATATGCAAATCCTGCTTTTTACAGACTTCTCAACTTAACATCCGAAGAATTAATCGGTACCCCTATCACGGATTGGCTTGAGGATTTGAACATCCTCTCCAGTTGTATGGCGGATATAACTCAAAATGGCTATTGTAATGATCAAGAGACTGTCTTTAAGCGAAAAGACGGTTCATTGGTCCATATTTCAAAAAATGTTCAGGCCCTTTACGATGAGCAAAATACGATGCATACTATTTTGGTGAGCGTTCGTGATTTGACCTCCCTGCATGAACTGAACAGAGAACTTCTCGAAGCCAAAGCCAAGCAAGATTGTTACGCAAGCGATCTTCAAAACATTATTGAAGAGCGGACCAACGAGCTGACCCATCGTCTCTTGCATAATGCCCTTACGGGACTTCCAAACCGTCTCAAATTACTGGATGATATCGAAACATCAAATGTACCTCATGCGATGATTCTTCTAAATATTGACAGTTTTAACGAGCTTAACACGTTTTACGGTCATGGGATTGGAGATGAGCTTTTATGCGTTTTGGCTACGGCTTTGCTTGAATTGTCAAAGCGCTGGGACGAGGTGATTATTTATAAACTTCCGGTGGACGAATACGTTATCCTTATTAGCGGAGAATTTTCGTTATCCCAAATTGAAGTATTTGTAGATGATCTCTCCCATTGGATGAGCGGTAATATTTTTACAATACAAAATCAGCAGATCAGCCTAAGTATGACGATGGGGGTAGCCCTTTCTGATGCCTCAGAGGAGCAAAATCTTCTCTTACGGGCAGATATGGCTTTGAAACGTGCCAAGAAAATGCGGCGTAACTATATCGTTTACGATGAACTGTTCCACATCAAAGAAGATTATGAAAAAAATCTTTTATGGATTAAACGGCTGCGAAGTGCAATCGAGGAAGATCGTATCGTCCCTTTTTATCAGCCGATTGTCAATGCCGAAACACTCAAAATTGAAAAGTATGAAGCGCTCGTCCGAATTATTGAAGAGGATGGGAGTGTTATTTCTCCTATTCACTTTTTAACTATTTCTAAAAAAGTTAAGCTGTATCATCGTATTACGATGATTATGATTGATAAGGTATTTGATACGCTCAAAATGAATCCGGATAGAGTATGTTCGATTAATCTCTCGATCGAAGATATTAATGATACCGTTATGTATGAATACATCATCCAAAAAGTACAACAGTTTTCAGGGAGTCACCAAGTGATTTTTGAAGTTTTGGAATCGGAAGGGATTGAAAATTATGATGTCGTCAACTCTTTTATTCAAGAGGTCAAAAAATACGGGGTGCAGATTGCATTAGATGATTTTGGGGCAGGGTACTCAAACTTTGCGTACATTACGAAACTTGATATCGACTACATCAAAATCGACGGTTCCATCATTCGTGATATCAATACCAATCCGATTTCGCAGCTCATAACAGAGACTATTATTGAGTTCGCCACCAAGTTAAACATAAAAACGGTGGCTGAATTTGTCTGCTCTGAAGAGGTCTATAATTATCTCAAGCCGTTTCGGCTTGATTCGATGCAAGGGTATTATTTCGGAGAGCCTTCCTCCTCGATGAACGGGTAGCGCTCACGTTAGATTGTGCTTCTTTTAGGCTTCTGAGAGCATCATATCCATTAGAAGGAACAACTCGTGTGACGCTTTTTCCATTTCTTTGAAGTTTTCAACAATTTGCGGGCCATGGTCAATACATTTGCCTTCGTACGTTTGGACAAATTTTAGATTTTCATTTGCTTTTTGATGGACTCTTTGATGCGGATCTTTTAGTTTTGGATAACTGTTTGTTTTTTCGAAACGGCGTTTTCCTTCGTTATCATACCATTGACCCATACGGCATTGGTGGGTATCCATCGTGTCGAGTTGATGTCCGCATGTCATGACACTGTTATACGCACGTGATTTATAGAGAATATGTTCGATTTTTGCTAATACGATAAAGACACTGTTCTCCATTTTATACGAAGAGTTAACGATGCACGATGAGCTTTCATTAAGCTGAATGAGGGTGTGCTCGAATTTATTGATTTTATCGCTTGAACTCTCTACCACCGTGTTCATCTCTTCGGCACTGCCTTGGATATCACTCATGTCTTGCTGTAATGAATTAATGGAAACAGAGATCTCTCCGGTTGCTTTATGGGTACGTTCGGCAAGTTTGCGTACTTCATCGGCCACCACGGCAAACCCGCGTCCGTGTTCTCCGGCACGTGCTGCCTCAATCGCGGCGTTAAGTGCCAATAGATTGGTTTGATCGGCGATATCGGTGATAAGCTGGATGATGGAGGAGATTTCCGTAGTGCGGTTTGCGATATGATTAATAGCATCGTTATTGTTGCTGACTTTTTCAGTAAGTTTACTGAGTTCTTCAATAATCTCTCCAATACTTTGACGGCTTCCATCCGCTAACGTTGCGGCATCTTTGGTCGCTGAGGTCACCTCTTTCAAATTTTGAATATTTTTTTGCAGGTCTTCTTGGATAACACTGAGGCTTTCGGTAACTTGGATACTGAGATGGCTCAGTTCGGCGTTCATAGCATCATGACGTTTTTTGAGTTCTTGAATCTCCATAATGGCGATACTCTCTTTGACATGTGACAGCGCATCGACAAAAGCTCCGTGCATTCCCGCATCACTGATAGGGTGCGAAAAGTCACCGACGGTAGCATTGGTAATAGAGGTGTTAATTTGGGAGATGAAATTTTCAATTTGGGAAAGAAGCTGTTGAAGGGCATCGGCCATAATCCCAAGTTCCGTGTTATGACTCACATCGATATGGGTATTGGAAAAATTACCTTCCGCCACTTGTTTGATGACACGGGTAAAGTTTTCCAGCGCAGTAATAATAGAGGCTTGAATGAGACTCGCAAAGGCAAATATAATGGCGGCAACCGTGATCCCAGCTATCAATACAAAAAGTTTATAAAAACTGATTTCACCATGTAAATTTTCAGAAGCACTCGCGAGTGCGGCTTGTTTTATTTTTACCACTTGTTCAAAATCATCACGCGATGCATCAGCGTAGGGGGTGAGCTCTTTTTTATATTGCGCGTAGATTTCAATACTGTTTACGGTTATTGAACCCGGATCAAGTGATTTCATCATCGTATAGGAATTGTCTAAAAATTGGGTAGTACTGTGTTTCGCATGTTCAATCAATGCTTTAGATTTTTGGTCGGTTGATGTTTTCTCAAGCTTAGTAAATGCGGCATTGATTTTCTCAATCCGTTCGCCCAGTTTTGCTATATTTTTCTCATAGCTTCCGCCTAGCATGATGTCACGGCTGGTACGGCTGACATAGTTGAGATCTTTTTCGATCTCCAGCGCCAATAATGCCCCTTCTGTTGAGTTGGTCTGGAGATCATCGTATTGGGATTCAATGCTTTTGAGGGCAAAAAAAACAAATATAGCGGCTCCGACGACGGAAAAGGTTGCGGCGATAATAAGATAACGCATTCTTTGGCGAATGCTGAGATGATAAAGGATGTTGTTTAACATTATTTAACCTTTTTTAGAAGCAGATATGTTGATACAAGAAGAGAAAACGATATGGTGCTATTATAATATTTTTTTCTATTTCTGCGATAGAATCTTGAGCTAAACCGTCAGGTTAATAAAGAAGAGAAAGTAAATTTACCCATTTGGGATGTCGTAAAATGGATTTGTAACCTTTGGATGAGAGAGCGGGAGAGGCGGTTGATTATACCGTGGCTCTCTTCGCGTTAGAATAAATGTATTTTATGTTCGGTAGGTAGAGATTTGTGCTGTCATCTCTGCAGCTACGTGGTGCAGATGTTCGGCTGCTGCCGCGATCTCTTCCACATTTCGGACATTGGATGCCGACATGACGCTGATTTTATTTATCTCATCAATGATAACATCGTTACGTTTGGTATTGCTTTCCGCTTTTTGAGCGACTTCGTGCATCCCCTCAACCGTAGAGGTAAGGGTATTGACCGCCATTTCGGTATGCGATTCGACTTCACTCGAAAGTGCAGAAAGATTTTCCATACGGTGAACATTGTCATTCATTTGTTCCGACATATCCATAATGGATTGGACAATGACATTGACGGTTGCATTGGTCTCGACAAGGCTTTTTTGGGTCCGTTCAGCGAGTTTGCGTACTTCATCGGCTACCACGGCAAATCCGCGACCATGCTCACCTGCCCGCGCCGCTTCGATAGCCGCATTGAGGGCCAGAAGGTTCGTTTGATCGGCAATATCCGAAATAACTGTGAGGACATTTTTAACTTGTTCCGCTTCATGGGTCAGAGAGTTTAGTTTCTCATTCATCGCGGCTTCAATCTCCACCGTTTGGTTGAGGGACTCAACCGTCTCTTGAAGGGCTTTTTGTGCTGCGGTGAGGTTGGTTCGCGCATGGGTTGCCATATCGCTTACCGCGTGGGTTCGGATAACGGCTTCGTTCATCTCATTTTTGATGATATTGGCATTTTCAGTGGTTTCCGAGACTATTTTAGAGGCATCTTCCGCTTGCTTGCCGATAGACAAAGTGGTTGCGGAGAGTTCTGTAGCCACCGATAGATTTTCGGCTGAGGAGTGCTGTGCCGTGGCAAATGTATCGCGTAATGCATGGGTCAGTGCATTGATATTATCGGCTACTTCGGTCAGCTCATTTTTACCCGGCAATGTTATTTCATGGGTGAGATCTCTATTGCTCACCATCGTATGGACGTTTTCATTCAATGTTTTAACGGCGCGGCTAATGGTAGAGGTGGTTAAATAGGCAACAACCAATCCGATGAGGGTTGAAAACACCCCCAACAAGAAGGTTGTTGTTGCAGAAAAATTTGATTTATCCATCGTAATGGTTAAGTTATCGGAGGCCTCTTTGATTTGAGTCTCTTTTAACTTATCGATATTTTCTGCTAATTGCCCTGTCATCTGATCGAATTGTCCCATTGCATCATTTCCCTCGGACGTACTGCGTCCATAGGCTTCTTTCATCTCTTTGCCCGCATCGAGCAAAGAGGCGGCATCTTTTTTAATAGCTTCGACGCTTGACAACGCCTTGGTATCATGTTCTTCTTTGAACATTTTTTCAAATGAAGCCATATCTTCTAAAAATACGGTATGTGCTTTATTGGCTTCCTCAATCGATCCCTCCTCTTGGGTTAAAGCGGCATCGGTCAAAAATTGTTGCATTTGGCACGATTGATATTTGGCATCCGCCGCTTTAAACGCATACGGTACCGATTCACTGGAGGTTTGTTCCACTAAAGTACTGATACTGCTACTATTCACTGTTCCTATGAGTGCATTGAGTGCCACAAGGAAAATGACGGTGCCGATCCCATAACTGAGTTGTTGCTTTATAGTCACGTGTAAACTCCATCACTAAAAAAATTTAAAAACAATAATACTATACGGATGGTCATGGATCGGTCATAAACGGATAAATTGGTAAATAAATAGTCAAAATGTTACTTTTTGATAAATTTGCTACAATACCCAAAATGCGATAAGGACAACAGTGTGTTACAAAGACAGATGAAGTCAGTACGTTTGGATGGAGCGGATTACACCCTTAAACGCGAAGAGTTAAAAAACTATTTTCATCAGAGTTATACTATTTTTGAGTCACTTTTTGAACTTTTAAAATCAGATGACGTTTTTTACCTGCAATCCGAACCGACACGTCATCCGATGATTTTCTATTTTGGCCATACGGCAATTTTTTATATTAATAAGCTGATTGCTTCGGGTGGACTTAAAGAGGGGATTAACCCCTATTTTGAAAAGCTTTTTGCGGTCGGAGTCGATGAGATGACGTGGGATGCTAGCAGTGATACGCTCCAATGGCCGAGTATTGACGAAGTACGGGAATATCGTAAGAAAGTCCGCTGTATGGTGGATGAGATGATAGCTACACTGCCTATGACGTTGCCGATTACTAAAGATAATCCGCTTTGGGCAATATGGATGGGAATTGAGCATGAGCGAATCCATATTGAAACCTCAAGCGTGCTCCATCGTCAGATGCCTTTAGCCTTTATACGAACCCATACGGATTTTCCGATTTGTCCGATAGTAGGGGAGAGTCCTGAAAACAGTATGGTCCATTTTCACGGCGGTGAGGTGCGTTTAGGGAAAGGTGCCGACGATCAGGGTCTTTATGGCTGGGATAATGAATACGGCCGTCTTGTTGTGAATGTTGAGCCGTTTTCAACTTCCAAATATTTGGTGAGCAATGGCGAATTTATGGATTTCGTCAGGGCAGAGGGGTACACAACTCCGCGTTGGTGGGATGAAGAGGGGTTACGTTATCTTCAAATCCGCCATGTACTATGTCCCCCATTTTGGATTCCGCAAGGCGATGGCAGTTTTACGTATCGTACTTTAACCCAAGAGATACCGATCCCTTACAATTGGCCGGTAGAGGTGAATGCTCTCGAAGCGGAAGCATTTTGCCGTTGGAAAAGTGTTCAGGGGGGGGAAGTCTACCGTCTACCGAGTGAAGCGGAATGGGAAGTGATGGCGCAAGCGGGAGAAATTTCGGAGGAGATATTCGATGATCAACAATCCAACCTTAACTTGGCCCATTTTGCCTCTTCCGTTCCCGTCGATACGTTTGCTCACGGGGAACTTTATGATGTTGTAGGAAATGTATGGCAATGGACACAAACGCAGATGGATGCGTATGAGGGGTTTGTAACCCATCCGTGGTATGACGATTTTTCAGAACCTACGTTTGATGGAAAACACAATTTGATGAAGGGGGGATCGTGGATTTCAACAGGAAATGAAATTATCCGTACATCACGATACGCCTTTCGCCGTCATTTTATCCAACATACAGGATTTCGATACGTCATCGGAAACACAGATGATGAAGCAAAAAAGTATACTCGGATTGATCAGATGTACGCTGCATGGAAAAAACGGTATGGATGAATTTCGATTTATAGAGCGTAGCGGCTCTAACGCTGAGAAATACACCTTGAGAGAGAGACTCTTCGGCACCGAAGCCGTACAACCGATGTGGGTCGCCGATATGGATATTGCGACTCCTGAGTGTGTTATTCATGCGGTACAGGAACGGTTGCTTCATCCGATCCTCGGGTATGAGATTATGAGTGAGCGTGCGTTTGAAGCACAGATAGAATGGATGAGGGAGCAACATGCTTTTACGATGCAACGTCAATGGCTCAGCTACTCTCCCTCCGTTGTCGCTTCGATCGGGTGTGCGATTCGTGCTTTAAGTGAAGAAGGAGATGAGGTTATCGTAATGGATCCCGTTTATCCCCCCTTTTATTCTATGGTGCGCGATAATAATCGTCATTTGATCCTTCATCCGCTAAAACAAGATAATGAGGGAATATACCGTTTTGATATCAATGCTTTAGCCTCCCAAATAACCTCGAAAACCAAACTTTTATTGCTGTGCTCTCCTCATAATCCGATAGGACGGGTATGGAGTCGTGATGAACTAAATGCTCTTGGTACATTGTGTTTGGAACATAATATCCGTATTATTAGCGATGAAATTCATTCGGATATTGTCTTTAAACCTCATCATCTTCCAATCGCGGCACTCTCTAAAGAGCTTTTAGAGAATACGATTATGTTATTAGGTCCCGGAAAAACATTTAATATGGCGGGATTTTCGATCTCAACGGTGTGTATCCCCTCCGAAACACTTAGAGAAGCGTACGACAAAGAACGTCATCGTGTCCATTTCGGAGATGGAGCGGTACTTTCGCATGTTGCGTTCGAGGCGGCGTACACCGCTGGAAAAAGCTGGCATACGAAGTTAGTGGAACATTTGAGCGCTAATATCAAAATAATCGAAACGTGGTGCGAGGAACATCCCCGTATTAAATTTCGTCCTCCAGAAGCAACTTATTTAGCATGGCTTGATTGTAAATCACTAGGATTAGGTGATCGTGAACTGCGGGAATTTTTTGTTCGCAAAGCGGGGCTTGGTCTCAGTCCGGGACTTAGTTTCGGTAAAGAGGGGAGTGGTTTTATGCGGCTCAATTTTGCTGTACCTACATCGGTACTTTGTCATGCATTGGATCGGTTAGACAAGGCTTTAAATGATTGAAAAAATAGAGCGCTTCATTGATGAGCATCATCTCCTCTCTCTTGCGACGATGGGGGAGCGATTATGGTGCTGTTCGATGTTTTATGCGTATGATTCGGAGCGGATCTCTTTTATTGTTGCTTCTGAGGAGACGACAGAACATATGAGTAATGTTGCATGTGATCCAAACGTAGCGGGAACGGTGGCACTAGAGACCAAAATGGTGGGGAAAATCCAAGGAATACAGTTTCGTGGCGTGATGGCTAAAGCGGAAACAAAAGGGTATGAACTCTATTTCGGAGCTTTCCCGTATGCACGGATTATGAATCCGACATTGTGGGTAATACGGCTCGATGAGGTCAAAATGACCGATAATACCTTGGGTTTCGGAAAAAAGATTACTTGGAAACGGGAGTTTTAGGGGTAAAGTAACTACACGGCGCGCCACTGGAACTCTGAACGACCATTGAGGGGATCATCTTTGCTTTAAAACCGTACGCTTTACAGCCGTGAGGCTGATGAGCTTCCCATGTAACGAAATAATAGGTACATTTCTGACAGATAATCTTTTGCATGGATGAAATATTAGCGTATAATTTGCAAATTAAAATGGGCAGTTAAAAGGAATTAAATGAATAAATTACTCTGTATGTTAGAACTTCAGCAAAAATTGAACGATGCCACAAACGGTAAAGCGTGGGAAAAAGGGGTTACCAAACACGGTAAAAAGATCAATTGGCGTCGTTGTATTACGATGGAGTCGGCTGAAATGATCGATTCGTTCGGTTGGAAGCATTGGAAAAGTATCGCGCAAGAGACCGATTATGAAAATCTTCAAATCGAAATTGTCGACGTATGGCATTTTGTGATGAGTTTGGTCTTAGAGTTTACCTACAATAACGGAGCTGAGAGTATCGAAGAACTTGCAGAGCGAATGTTTAAAACGCCGGAGTATCAAAAGCTTATGAGTGAGACAGCCCTCCAATTCGGAAATGATGATATTTTAATGACAAAAATCGAAAACGTTATGCGCCTCTCACTTATTCCGGTATCTCCTGAGATGATTGGGGCATTGATTGAAGAATTTTTTGAATTGGCGTATTTGGGAGCACTTAATGTGACAGGGCTTTACCGTTTGTATGTCGGTAAAAATATCCTCAACCAATTCCGCCAAGATCACGGATACAAAGAGGGAAGCTATATTAAGATATGGAACGGGTTGGAAGACAATGCCGTTATGAAGAGTGCATGGGAAGCGAATCCCGACATGACACCGGATGGATTGTACGAAGCGCTTAAAGCGGCTTATCCGGCATAATGCCTTATTGATAGATCTCTTTGTATTCGCCTTTCCACCGTTTATGGCACCAAAACCATAATGTTGGATAGTGTCGAACAACCCGTTCAAGTGTGTTGACTTGTTTTGTGGTTGCCTCTATAATCGTCGCTTCATCCGTTCCTTCAACTTCTATAGGGTCTTCAAAGGTTAACGTGTAGTTTTCTTCATCTTCAGTCGTTATGTATACCCCTACGATCGGTGTATTGAATTTACCCGCTAAGTGTGCCGCAGTTGAGGAGTGATAGGTCGGATGACCGAAAAAATCGGCCGAAACCCCGTACTTTGCGTTGCTCCCTTGATCCATCATAATCAAAACGGAATCGTTATTTTTAAGTGCTTTTGCCATATGTTTGAGTGCACCGTTTTTTTCGGCAAGTATCATCCGATGAGCTGTTCTCGCTTCAAATAAATAAGAGTTAAACTCCGGACGATTAAACCCTTTGTATATTGAAGTTATAGGGGTTATCAGTGAAGATAAGGCGGCTCCTCCGAGTTCCCAATTCCCAAAATGGGCAGAAACAAATATAATTCCGCGGCCATGGGATAAAATTTCCTCTACTTTCTCGCGGTTTACAAAGGTTACTTTTTTTGCGATATCTTCTGCCGTATTACGTCGATTTTCCATAGTTTGGAGGAGATTAAGGGCCAAATTTCGATAGCAATAGCGTTCAATCTCCTTTTTTACATCGACGGAAAGTTCATTATTAAAGGCAAAGGAGAGATTTTGCTGAATTACTTTATTACGTTTAGGAGCTAATTGATGCGCCAGTTCCGCTAAAGCGGTAAAAAATCTCTTACGCCAAGAGTGGGGGAGTGCCATTAAAAAAGCGTCTATCATCATAAAGAGTCGAAATAAAAGCATTACAAAAGTTCCTTGGCTTTTTTGAGTACAACCGAAGGGTCAATGTCGCGGATTGAAAAATCATTCCGGTTTATTTTTAAAATATTGACCGTTGAGGGGGATTTTATCCCAAGATTGATAACGGTCGGGAAAATCATCCTCTCATTAGTAGGTCCGAAAAGGGTAATGGAAGCTTTATTCATTGCCCACGCCATATGGGTTGGGCCTGTATCGTTGCCGATGATAAGATCGCAATGGCTGATAAAATTGACCAGCTCTTTTAATGACATTTTTGGAGTTAAAATGGCATTGGAAGCGTTTTCCGCAATCCATTGTGCATCAAGCCGTTCTGCCTCACTCCCCCAAATCAAATAACACGGATAGGGAAGGGCTGAACAAAGAGTTGCGAAATGTTCTTTAGGATAGCATTTACTTGGCCATGAAGCTCCGATCACACAGGCAATACTTTTTTGTGAATCTTCCATCCAGATTGGTTTTGGATATGAGGGGAAAAGGGGCTGTTTGTAGAAAATATCATTTTCGTCATAAGGAATTTTTAACGCTTCTGTAATCACTTGGACGTTACGTTTGATGACATTCAGCTCATAGGGGATAGAAGAGGCAGTATCGTAAAACCATGCGGCAAATTTCTCACGTGCGCTGAAGCGATCAAATCCGTGTACATCCCCTTTTAAAAAATAGGTAACGAGTGCTGATTTTACGAGCCCTTGCGCATCAATAATCTGATCATAGGATGGGCGCGATTTGAGATTTCGAATCGTCTCTCTAAGGAGGGTAAAGCTTTTCGTTTTTTTGATCCGTTTCAGGGGGAGCGCAATGACTTCATGGAGGAGAGGATGATCTTTTAAAATCGGTGCAAACGCCTCTTCAACGTACCAATCAACGGTTGCGTGAGGATAATGTTTATGGATGATTTGTAAGACGACGGCAGTATTGACTATATCCCCCAGTGCGCTGAGCCGTACAATGGCGATTCGAAAATTATGGGTATTCATAAGCATAACTATAGCGCAACTAAGCTACAATCCGCATCAATTACAGGTATAACAAAAGGGGAGATAATGGTTGTTCAAGATATTCAACAGTTCGCAGAAATTCGCCCGAAAGCACGAGCCTATTTTTGTTATTTATTTCATAAAAATCTCCCTAATCATCTCCCTTCCGTTTCGATTGAGTCGCTGACGGCCCGTTTATTAAAAATACGGGGTGATCTTCAGGGACTTGAAGCGGCCTATCTCCTTGACGCTACGGGGAATCAAGTCACTCCGACCTACCTGAAAAGTGGAAAAAATGAAGAAGATATCGGTGCAAGCCGTTCGACGCGGGCGTATTATTACCGCGCTATGCATGAGCGCAGATGTACGATTACCGATCCGTACCCTTCACTGTTGAATGATGAGTTGACGGTTACGGCATCGGAGCCGATATTTGATGAACACGGTGAAATCGTTTACGTCGCTTGTATTGATATGCCGTTAGCAGAAGTGTTGAAAATTGCCCATCCTATGGCGCTTGAATCAGCGGCAGGGCGCTTTTTTAGATTGGCATATGCCGCATTTACCGTCGTTCTTTCTCTTGTTGCTTTGTTACTGTTTGTCAAAGGAATCGAGGGATTTTTATCGTACGGAATGGGTCATTATGACAAGATAGAGATTAAAGATATTTTTGAAGCGACTATTTTACTGACACTCTCCTTGGCAATATTGGATTTGGTAAAAACACTCTTTGAAGAGGAAGTGCTGGGACGTCCCAAAAGCGATCCCGCTTCGAGTATCCATAAAACCATGGTCCGTTTTTTAGGTTCGATTATTATCGCACTCTCGATTGAGGCCTTAATGCTGGTCTTTAAATTTGCAATGACCGAACCGCATATGCTTGTGAATGCAATTTATATTATAGGGGGAGTAGCAATGCTCCTTGTGGGTCTTGCCATCTACATCCGTTTTACAAATTTAGGAGAACACCGTTGATAGCAATTGTTGATTATAACATGGGTAATCTCGCCAGTGTTAAAAATGCTTTTGATCTTTTGGGAGAAAAAGTGGTTGTCGAATCCGATCCCGAAAAACTCAAGTCGTATGATCGTATTATTCTTCCCGGTGTCGGTGCATTCGCTGATGCGATGGAACATTTGAGTACGCGGGGAATGGATCAAGCCGTGCGTGAATACGCCGCAAGCGGAAAATATCTGCTTGGAATTTGTCTAGGGATGCAGCTTTTATTTGAATCGAGTGAAGAGTTCGGTATTTCCGAGGGGCTAGGGTTGATACAAGGTCGGGTTGTGGCGTTTGATACCGTGCGCTTTCCTACACCGCTTAAGGTTCCTCATATGGGGTGGAATCGGATGTTTACAACGAATCATCCTTTATTCAACGGGTTAGATGAAGCTCACTATCTCTATTTTGTCCACTCGTATCATGCTCTTTGTACACTTGAATCGGATAGCATCGGCGAATCGGTGTACGGATACCGATTTACGAGTGCCGTTGCGCATGAAAATGTGATGGGAATACAGCCGCACCCTGAAAAAAGTCATGAAAACGGACTCACGATACTTAAAAATTTTATTCATTTATAAAGGATACCAATGATTATTTTCCCGGCAATTGATCTTAAAGACGGTAAAGCGGTACGTCTTACAAAAGGGTTAATGGAAAGTGCTAAAATCTACTCCGATACCCCATGGGAACTTGTGAAAACATTTGAAGAGATGGGGGCCGAATGGATTCATTTGGTTGACTTGAACGGTGCTTTTGCGGGAGAACCGAAAAACTTGGAGCAGATCCGTGACATTCGTGAGAATTGCAATGTTAAATTGCAGCTCGGCGGCGGGATTCGTGATGAAGCAACGATAAAACGCTATTTGGAATTGGGGATAGATCGATTGATTTTAGGTTCTATCGCCCTTCGTGATCCTGAATTTGTCAAATCAATGGCGGCCAAGTATCCTATTGTCGTCGGGATCGATGCGATTGACGGATATGTCGCGGTTGAGGGATGGGGTGAAGTGAGTACTATGAAAGCTACTGATTTGGCTCGTGCGTTCGCAGATGCGGGAGTAGAAGCAATAATTTGTACCGATGTGGGGCGTGACGGTACACTTTCGGGCGTAAATGTCGATTTTACCCTTGAAATTGCCAGAGCCTCAGGGATCCCGACGATTGCCAGCGGTGGAGTCAAAGATGGAAGCGACATTGAAGCTTTGCTAAAAAGCGGTGAAGTTTCCGGCGTAATTGTCGGAAAAGCATTTTATGAGGGTAGAATTGACCTAAATAAGTTTTTTTAAACTTACCGCAAAGTTGGTTAGGTTATTATTAGGTATTAATTCTGTAAAAATGTATCAACAAAAGGACGTGCTTTGAAATTATTGGTTGTAGATGATAGTTCGACAATGCGCCGAATTATCAAAAATACACTTTCGCGCCTCGGTTATGAGGATGTCTTAGAAGGTGAAGACGGAGTTCAAGGATGGTCAGTTCTGAATGAAAATCCCGATATGGGAATGTTGATTACAGACTGGAATATGCCGGAGATGAACGGTTTGGAATTGGTTAAAAAAGTACGTGCGGATGCTCGCTTTACGGACCTTCCAATCATTATGGTAACCACAGAAGGTGGAAAAGCGGAAGTTATTACCGCTCTTAAAGCAGGGGTAAATAACTATATTGTTAAACCGTTTACGCCTCAAGTTCTCAAAGAAAAACTCTCCGCTGTACTCGGTACTGAGGGTTAATGCAAGATCACTATTATATGTTGGTGGTTAAACCATCATCCCATATCGAGTTATTTAGTGATTTTCTTGTGGATGTATTACCGGTCGGGTTTGAAGAGATCGATGAGGGATTTATTATCCGAAGCGAAGAAGACCTAGAAACGGTCATGTGGGGAATCGAGCAGTTTTCTGAAGCGCTTCAGCGCGCACTAGGTGAGGTTATTGATGTCGAGATGACGCTCACAAAAGAAAAAAACGATGATTGGATCGCGCAGTATCAGCAGGGAATTACCCCCATTGAAATTGCCCCTTTTTATATACACCCGACGTGGGAAACTCCCAAGGAGGGGATGATTAATATCGCTATCGACCCTGCATTAGCGTTTGGTACGGGACATCATCCTACGACCGCTTCGTGTTTGCGTGGAATCGCTAAATACGTAAAAGCCGGTGATGAAGTGATGGATGTCGGGTGCGGAAGCGGTATTTTGGCTATTGCCGCAATCAAAAAAGGTGCGCTCGTCGATGCGTGTGACACCGATCCCCTCTCGGTAGAAAATGCGATGGTCAATGCAGTGCAAAACGGTATTACCTATCGCCGTCTTTGGGAAGGGCCGATTAATGAAACGGCTGAAAAATATGACGTTATTATTGCAAATATCGTTGCCGATGTATTGGTTTTTATCGCGAGTGATCTTAAAAAACGGTTACGTGAGGGGGGGATAATAATCCTCTCAGGGATTATGGATAAGTATGAAGATAAAGTGCTCCGTGCATACAAAAGTTTTGAATTAACAGAACGTCTTGTTGAAAACGAATGGGTGACTCTTGTGGTAACTCAAAAAGGAAATGAATAATATGGCTCAAAACGAATCGAACCCTAATCCGGATAAAAACGGTAATTTTTTTAATAAAAATCCTTTAATCACTTTTGCTATTTTTTCAATTGTTGTTATTATCCTTTTTAAAGCACTCATCGGCGATGAGAATGACCTCTCCGGAAAACTTGGGGGGCAAAGTGTTACCCGTACCCAAGAGGTCAGTTATGCTGATCTTAAACGACTTATTCAAAATAAACAAGTTGAAAAAGTATCTATCGGGCAAACGTATATTCGGGCAATCGGAAATGACGGAACGGGAAAGGTTGCTTATACTACCCGTATTGTTGGACAAGATTCCACCCTTATCCCATTGCTTGATGAAAAACAGATCAATTACGTCGGGTTTTCTGAGAGTAACTGGTTTACCGAAATGTTCGGATGGCTTTTCCCGTTTTTGATTATCATTGCTATTTGGATGTTTTTTGCGGGACGAATGCAAAAAAGCATGGGTGGCGGTATTTTAGGGATGGGGAATTCTAAAAAACTGATCAACTCTGAAAAACCGAAAACCAAATTTGATGATGTTGCCGGAGCTCAAGAGGCAAAAGAAGAGGTTTTGGAGATTGTTGATTTCTTGAAATCTCCGGATCGTTATGTTGAGCTTGGAGCAAAAATCCCTAAGGGAGTTTTGCTTGTAGGTAGCCCGGGAACAGGTAAGACACTTCTTGCTAAAGCGGTAGCGGGAGAGGCGGAAGTTCCGTTTTTCTCCGTGTCGGGTTCTAGCTTTATTGAAATGTTTGTCGGTGTCGGTGCGGCGCGTGTACGTGATTTGTTTGAACAAGCGAAAAAAGATGCTCCTTCTATCATCTTTATCGATGAGATCGATGCGATCGGTAAAAGCCGTGCTGCAGGGGGAATGATGGGGGGAAATGATGAACGGGAACAAACCCTTAATCAGCTTCTTGCCGAAATGGACGGATTCGGAACCGACACGCCGATCATTATTTTAGCGGCAACCAATCGACCTGAGATTCTTGATCCTGCACTTCTTCGTCCGGGTCGATTTGATCGCCAAGTATTGGTCGATAAACCTGATTTTCAAGGGCGTATTGACATTCTCAATGTTCACGTCAAAGGGGTCAAGCAAGATGCGGATGTTGATCTCGAAGAGATTGCCCGTCTTACTGCAGGATTGGCAGGAGCCGACTTAGCCAATATTATCAATGAAGCGGCACTGCTTGCCGGACGTAAAAGTCAAAAAACAGTTCGCCAAGCGGATATGCGTGAAGCGGTAGAACGTGCGATTGCCGGATTGTCTAAGAAAAGCCGCCGAATTGATGAAAAAGAGAAACGGATTGTGGCGTATCATGAAAGTGGACATGCCTTACTAGCTGAGACCACCAAGGGAGCCAAAAAAGTTTCCAAAGTCTCTATCGTCCCTCGCGGTTTGGCAGCATTGGGGTACACCCTTAATACGCCTGAAGAGAATAAATATTTGATGCAACGGCATGAACTCTGGGCTGAAGTCGATGTTCTTTTAGCGGGGCGTGCGGCAGAAGAGGTCTTTATCGGTGAGATTTCTACCGGTGCAGCAAACGATTTGGAACGCTCTACCGATATTATCAAAGCCATGGTCCAAATGTACGGAATGAGTGACGTAGCAGGTTTGATGGTATTAGAAAAACAACGTAGCACTTTCCTTGGCGGCGGAATGACGCAAGGGCGTGAATACAGTGATAAAATGGCTGAAGATATGGATACTTTTATCAAGCAATCCCTTCAAACACGTTATGTTGAAGTCAAAAATCGCTTGGAAGAGTATAAAGGCGCTATTGAGAAAATGGTGGAACTTCTTTATGCCAAAGAAAATATTTCGGGTGATCAGGTGCGTGAGATCATTGAGGCATACGAACTGGAAAATAACATCGAGACCAAGCTTGAACCGCGTAAAGAGACCCCTTCAAGTAAAAAAATAGTTATTGACGACTAAAAGGAGCACTAGATGAGCGTTCAAAACGATACCTTTATCCTCTCTTCCCGGGGATGGCTTTTATCAGGCGTGATCGGCGCTCTCTTTTTGTTTTTTACAATGACCGAATTGCACCTTTTTCAGTTTATTACGGGTGCATTATTGCTGGCTGTGTTGATGATTTTTCGTAATCCTGAACGTAATACGGCGACCACGGAAGCCTATGCAATCATCAGCAGCGTTGACGGTGTCGTATTGTCCATAGAAGAGACTTTGGTGGATGATCATAAGATGTCAAAAGTGACCATTATGAATTCGCTTTGGGATGTTTCGATGCTTCGCGCTCCGTTTGATTGTGCGGTTGAAGGATTTAAAATTCGTCATGGTGCATCGCTCCCTTTGTATAATCCGCTCTCTGATACGTTGAATGAAAAAGCAGTTATTTCATTCCGCTCATCAAAAGGGGATGAAATTTACATTGAACATCTAAGTGAGCAGAGCTGCTTTCCGATAGGTATTGAAGTGGAAAAAAGCCAAAAGCTCAAAGAAGGCGGTCGTTATGGCTTTTTAGCCAAAGGGCGAAGTGTTATTTACTTGCCTGAGAATACCCGTTTGAATATTAATGCCGGATCTACCGTTCGTGCGGGTGAAAGTGTTATTGGATACCTAAACGCTGCCTAAGTGCTGAAGCGAAGAAATCTCTTCGCTTCGCTTTGTTGTGCAAAAGGAACTTTCTATGCGTCAAACTCCTCCCCCTATCGCGTACCTTCTCCCTAACCTTTTTACGGCGGCTTCTATTTTTACCGGATTTTATGCTATTGCTTTGGCCTTGGAAGGTGCTTTTGAGTCGGCGGCTTGGTTTATCTTTTTAGCCCTTGTTTTTGATGGGTTGGACGGACGAGTTGCGAGAATGACCAATACGGCAAGCCATTTTGGGGTTGAATTTGATTCGCTTGCCGACATTGTTGCCTTCGGTGTGGCTCCGGCATTATTGCTCTATTTGTATATCGGTGAGTCTTATGGCAGGATAGGTATTGTTGTAAGTGCATTGTTTATTATCTTCGGTGCGGTGCGGTTAGCCCGATTTAACGTCATGACCTCTCGAATTGAGCCGAGTGTTTTTATCGGTCTACCGATCCCTACTGCCGCAATTATGATATCAATCGCTATTTTATTGATTGAGCGTTATCGTGAAATCACCGATTTAAAAATATTGCTCCTTCCCCTCGCCGTTATTTTAGCAATATTGATGGTGAGTAATATTCGCTATCCGAGTTTTAAAAAAATGAACTTTAAAACATTTCACTTGATGCGATTTTTAGTAGTGCTCATTGTAATTGCGATGGGGGTCTTTATTTATCCGATAGAAGCTTTGGGGATACTTGCAGCGGGATATTTGCTTTATGGACCCCTGCGTGCCTCTTTCTATTTGCTAAGACGTCTTATTTACAGAGGGTGATGTTTTTTAGGCTCATTGGCGAGTTTTTCCGTATCAATTTCAAAATCAAAATAGCGGGAGATAAAGCCGGTATTTCCCATTTTAATCAGTTGATTGACTGCGGCAGGGTTATTATAAATCTGCATATAAAGAAGTGCGAGTGCGTAACGGGTTTCTAAATAGGCTGGATTTTTGAGTTTGGAGAGCTCTAAAAGGGCAATCGCATTTTCATAATGTTCTGCGCCGATAGAGGCGGATGCTCCCATAAATAGGGTATGTTCATCCCGAATTTTATGGGTATCGATAAGTTGATTGTAGAGGGTATACGATTTTTCGAAGTCTTGATTGTAGAAATAAGCTTGCGCCAATGCCCCGATAATATCTGTCGTATGATCTGCCGTTATTTGCAGTCTGGTTTCAAGACGCTGGATGAAAGGGGTAAGCTGTCCTGTCATTACCGACATAAGGATTGCTTTATCCCGTGTCAATTGAGGACCGAAGTAGAGATCATCATAGTGAAAAGATTGTTTTTTGAGATAGTTGATCGCCGATATGGCAAATGCTTTTGGCTTTTGATCGCTGAAGTGGGTATCTAAAACCATCAGGTGGGGAAGAATATCATGCGGTTGAAGTTCAGATAATTGTTTGGCACTTTTACGTGCAATATCATTTTGATCCATCTCCGTAGCAATGGCAACGTTAAGGGCAAGGTAAAGAGGACGCACTTTATAGGTGTTGTCGAGCCATTTAGAGGCGCTTGGCATGTTGTTTTGGGTGATGTCTAGCAACGTACGGTAAAGTTCAAATTCCTCTTTTTCAGGCTCTTGGGAGAGATTGTCTTTGAGAATAGAGGTGAGTTTTGGATTGCTTTTGCCGATCATATCCGAACACATTATGGCAAAAATACCGGAAATATAATTGTTGGCATCAAGATAATAAGAGCGTAAGAAGTGATCATGCGCTTTTGACATATCACCGAGTTGCGCATAGGTTAGGGCTAAATTATAATGCAAAATGGAATGTTGAGGATTGCGTTTTAAAAGCTGAGAGAGTTGTTGATTGGCATCTCTAAGACGAAACTTGAGCGCTTTTTGTATCGAAAGGGCTATACCGTAATCGACACTGGAAGCACTCGAACTGGTTTGAAGATACTCTTTTGCCGTGGCAATATCATCAATATAGATATTGGCATTTCCTTTTTGAATATAGCGGAGAGTTTGGTCTGCATTAAAAATTTTATAAGGGGTAAAATAAAAGATACTTTGATAAATTTTTAGACGATTGTCTTGTTTTGAGTCTCGATAGAGACGCTGAATATCATCCGGATTATAGAGAGACGGTTTTAAAAAGACACGGATAGGATAGGGGGTATAGACTTCATTCGGATATTCATCGGTAGTTTGTTTGATTAATTTACCCGCATCTTCATGAAGACCTGATTTGAGATCAATGTAGGCGAGTGCTAGCCGTTCTTGGATCGGTTTGTCATTTTGTAAAATTGCATCATTTAAATATTTTTTTGCCGAGGATAAATCTCCGAGATTCCCGTACATAAGTCCTAATGAAAAAGAATCTTCTTCTTGAAACATATTTTCCATGGCACTGATAGCATCGCGGAAGCTTCCGAACATGGCACTGATTTTGGCACGAAGTTTGTTTTGTATCGTTTGGTACTCTTCCGTCGTAGGGTGCTTTAACGCGCTTAGCGCTTCGAAGTAATTTCCTTTGTAATAGTTGATCAGGGCATAATAATACGAATACATCGGAGAGTTGCTCTCTTGGGGGAGATAGGAATGGGCCATATTCATATAATAATTGAACTCTTTTTCCCGTTTTAAATGGAGACAGCACACCGCTGCATTGATAGCACTGACACATCGATTTTCACTGTTGGCGATTGAACGCTTGAAATTCTCCAAAGCTTCTTGGTATTCACCTTCTTTGAGTTGAACGACACCTAGATTGTATTGGGATATCGCTTCGGAATAGAGGGCAATTTTTTCATACAGCTTGAGTGCTTCGTTCGCATTTCCGTTTGCATAAAGGTAGTTGGCACGCTCAATCATACTCTCCAGTTCACTGGGTTCTATGATGTTGTCTTCTTGAGAAGGGTTTACTTTTTCGATGGGTTGTTCATGGGTCGGTTGCGCCGATTTTTCAGAACCGGAGGAGAGTAAAAAGATCATACCGGCAGCTCCTAAAAGGAGCGTGAGTACAAGTGCCGCCAAGATAATAATTTTTTTGTTTTTGAGCAGACTCGGTTTTTCACTGATCGGTTCAGTCGCTGCCGCTGCCGTTTTGTCGACACCGGCAGCATCGGCCTCTTCAATAATAATTATCTCTTCTTGATCTTCTGCCATGGACTCTCTTTAACCCTTTAGAGGTATTTTTGCAATACAGTTGGAATGGTAATGGTCCCGTCTTCGTGTTGGAAATTTTCCATAATAGCTATCATCGTCCGTCCGACCGCTAAACTTGAACCGTTTAGGGTGTGCGCGAGGATATTTTTCCCCTCTTCTTTATAACGGATCTTCGCACGGCGGGCTTGGAAGTCCCGTGTATTGGAAACGGAGCTGATTTCACGGTAGGTATTTTGTCCCGGCAACCATACTTCCAAATCGACGGTACGTGCCGCACCAAATCCCAAATCACCCGTGCAGAGGGTGACGAGACGGTGAGGGAGACCAAGAGCACTCAGGAGATCGGAAGCACACGCAACCATCTCTTCAAACACCGCGTCGCTTTGATCGGCACGGGTGATGGAGACGAGTTCAACTTTGTGAAACTGATGCTGACGGATCATACCGCGCACGTCACGTCCGCCTGAACCTGCTTCTTTACGAAAACACGATGTATATCCCGTCATTTTGATCGGAAGCTCGGCACCGTTTAGGATTTCGTCTTGGTAGAGGTTGGTGAGAGGTACTTCCGCCGTCGGAATAAGATAAAGCTCTTCCTCTTCGACTTTGAACAGATCCTCTTCGAATTTCGGAAGCTGTCCCGTCCCCTCTAGCGCACGACGGTTAACGAGCATCGGGACGCTGAACTCTTGAAACCCTCGTTCACGGTTAAAATCGAGCATAAAGTTGATGAGGGCGCGCTCTAGCCGTGCACCCATCCCGCCCACGACGCTGAAACGGCTTTTGGCGAGTTTAACACCTCGCTCGAAATCGATCCAGCCGTTTTGCTCGGCGAGTTCCCAGTGCTCTTTCGGTGTAAAGCTAAAGGTTGGCGGAGTGAGAACTTTTCGGATTTCAATATTATCGTTTTCATCCGCACCGTCGGGTACGTCTGCATCGGGGATATTCGGAACACGCATGATGATTGCATCGAGGGCTTCTTCGGCGGAGCGTTGCGTATCTAAAAGATCGCTCAGGGTTGCTTTGTTAGCATCGACTTCGATTTTTAGTTCGTCGGTGCTTTTCCCCTCTTTTTTATACTGACCGAAAAGTTTACTTAACTCATTTTGTTTGGCTTGTAATGTTTCGTAGGCGAGTTTAGCGGTTTTGAGGGTTTCGTTGGCGGATTTCAGTTCAGCGATTATTTCCGCTGAGACTTTTTTGCGCATCAACGCCGTTGCGGTTTCGTCAAAATTTTTCTGGAGAAGTTTTACATCGATCATAAGGGAGTATTCCTGCTATTTAATAATGATCGATTATAGCTAAAAGAGGCTGAAATTAGCTCAAAATAGCCTTGGCTAACTCAAACTGATTGGCCGTCATGATATGAATTTTTGGGTGGAGCGCTTTGAGTTCTTCGAAAAGGGTTTTACTCAGTTCAAATCCGACTCTGTACTCTTCTTCCGAGCTGATGAGGGATGCCGCTTCGAGTGCTTCGACCCATGTACTCGGTACAAAAATCCCCGGAACATTTTCATCCAAAAATCGTGCAGTGCGGAGTTTTGTGATCGGGAAATAGCCCAAAACAAGGACGCAGTTAGCACTGTTTTCACGGTTGGCTTCCGCCATCATATCGAGTAATTTTTGTCCGTTTTCGAGATCATAGACGGGCTGAGAGATAATAGCAATGGCTCCGTGCGCCACTTTTTTGGTCATTTTTTTCTGCAACGTTGCGGCACTTTTGGCATAGGCGTCGATAACGGCGAACGGGTAAATCTCTTGTACGGGGGCGAGGAGTTTTTGCTCCGCTAAGTCGGTTCCGTTGTTGAGGGTGGTGATGATGTCGAGGAGGAGTTTGCTGTTGCTTTCGAATACCCCTTTGGCGTGCGGCTGATCGGAGTAGTGGGCGCTGTCACCTGTGAGGGCGAGGATCGCGCGGACGTTGGATTCATTCGCTCCGAGGAGATCGGATTGCAAGGCGATACGGTTACGGTCGCGCATACTCATTGTGGCGAGTGTCGGTTTTCCAAAACGCTCTTGAAGTTTCATCGCCGCGAAAAGGGCGTTGTATTTGAGTTTGGCGAGAGGATTATCGGTGGTGCTGAAACCATCGACGAGTTTATCGAGACCCAATGCGGCGATTTTCTCAATCGTCGGGGCGAACTGAGCAGAGCGAGACGGGGTCGTCTCTAATGTTATATAGGTGCTGTTGCGTAGTTTATCTATAAAGGTTTCGAACAAAAGGTGCCTTTGGATATAATTGCGTCATTATAACAAAATGTGGGAAATCTATTTTGATAAAATTAGCGGTATTTGATTTTGATTCGACATTGATGGATGGCGAAACCATCGATTTCTTCGCACGAGCGCTCGGAATCGGTGAGCAAGTGAGTGCGATCACGGAGCGGGCGATGAATGGGGAACTCGATTTTTTCGAGTCTCTGCAACAGCGCGTTGGGCTTTTAAAAGGGTTGGAATTTGCTCTTGTCGAAGAGATTTGCCAAAACCTCCCCTACATGAACGGTGCGGTTGAGACGATCGCGGCACTGAAAGAGCGCGGTATTAAAGTGGTCTGTTTTAGCGGCGGGTTTCGCACTGCAACGGCGTATGCGAAAGATATCCTCGGATACGATGCCGATTTCTCTAATGTTTTGCATGCGAAAGAGGGTAAACTCACGGGGCTTGTCGGCGGAGATATGATGTTTGATTTCTCCAAAGGGGATATGTTGCAACGTCTGCAAGGGCTTTTCGGTATTAGTGAAGAGGAGACGATGGTGGTCGGTGACGGTGCGAACGATCGCTCTATGTTTACTCATGCAGGAACCCGCGTCGCGTTTTGCGCGAAAGAAATTCTAAAAAAAGAGGCGAATGTTATCGTAGATACGAAAGACCTCACCCAAATTATTACAAAGGTATTTTCATAATGTTAGAAAATTCATTGTGGCTCCGCTACAACCCGACAAAAACCATCCGCGAAGTATTAGCACGGCTTTATGAGTGCAGTGCGGTAGAAATCAGCGATGATGAACGCGCATTGTATGCATCTCTCAAACGTCATCTCACCAAAAAAGAGTTTCGGATGGTAATGATGAGTGAAGCGGGAGTTTCGCCTGAAGAGATAGGAAAAGAAGTGGGGATGGCAGGTGAAGAACTTACCAAAGCGCAATACAAAGCGTATCGTAAAATTCGCCAAGACAAAATTCGTTTGGAAGTCCGTGCAAGTAAAGTAAAAGAAGAAGTTGACCCGAGTGTTGATGGAGAATAAAATGGGAGAGTTTGATACATTTTTGATAAAATATGCTAAAAAAGTATCATATTAACATTCGGTTAAAGCTCCATTTATCCTTTATCCGATATTATTAAGGGGTATCAAGACACCTTCACTGTTTTTTCGAAAATGTTGAAGGTGTCTTAAATCACTAATTTTCGAAGGAGAACGACATGAAAAAGTCAGCTTCATGCTTCCTTGCAGCGCTTGTAGCGTTCGGGATGATGAGTACAGCGGCATCTGCCGATGTAAAAAAAGGTCAAAAAATTTATTTGAAAACCTGTAAGAATTGTCATGGCAGCGGTACTAAAGGTGCTGCGATGCATACACAAGACGAATGGGACGAATTGTTCGCAAACGGCGGAGCAAAAATCATTAAAGCACATGCTAATGATAAATCTGCAGCCTATTTCAACGGTGAGGTATTTAAAGGTCAATCACAAGATCTACGCGATTTCTTGTTTGAATACGGTTCTGATTCAGGCAACGTTCCTTCTTGCGGATAATCCCCTCATACCCCTCTTGGGGTATTCTTCTCTTTCCACTTCTTTAAACTTTCAAACTCTATTTTTTTGTATTAGAATTGCTTTAAACCCTAAAGTCAATAATATCTTTAAACGTTTCATACATCCATTAGGCTACAATAAATCCGAATTAAAGGGATGAGCATGAAAATAGTAATATGTGGAATTAGCGGTTTTGTTGGAAGTGCACTTAAAGTTTTTTTTGAAAAAAGAGGGGATGAGGTACTCTCTTTAAGTATCCGAGCTGGGACATCGGTTGAGTTGATTTCTCAAAAGCTAAACGGATGCGATGTCCTTATTAATCTTGCCGGAGCCAATATCTTGGGACGTTGGACGAAAGAGTATAAAGCACTTTTACGACAAAGCCGTTTAGAAACAACGGCACTATTAGTCGATGCACTCACAGCATGCGAGTATCCTCCCCATACCTTTTTAAACGCTTCTGCCGTTGGAATATACGATGCGTATCATCAGCATGATGAATTCTCATCTTACTTTGCAGATGATTTTCTTAGTTCTTTGGTTCAAGATTGGGAATATGCCGCATTTCGTGCTCAATCGGAACGTACCCGTGTCTGTGCGATGCGTTTCGGTGTTGTTTACGCCGATGGGGGTGGAGCAATGTCTAAAATGCTTCCCCCTTTCAAATTTGGATTCGGCGGAAAAATGGGAGACGGATTTCAGATGATTTCATGGATCCATTTGGAAGATTTGGTTCGTGCGAGTGCTTTTTTAATCGATCATCATGAGATACAAGGTGCGGTCAATTTAACCTCTCCTGAACCGATTAGTAATTTGGAGCAGACCAAAGCGATAGGGCGCATTTTAGATCGTCCTACTTTTTTTGATCTTCCGTCTTGGTTGGTAAAACTGGCATTCGGAGAAGGCTCTTCCGTAATGCTTGAATCCAAAGAGGTATATCCGAGGATTTTGCAAGACGCAGGGTTTAAATTTTTGTACCCTACATTTGACAGTGCGATGGAAGAAATTGTTCACGTCCGAGCTTAAGGAGCTCTTCATCGAGTTGATAAGGGTGGAGAGCCACTTCATCAATCGTTTTAAAATTGAAATGGCTTTTGTTATAGCAGACAATTGAATGACTTTTCCCCTCCATAAGAGCATCAATCGCGTAAGTAACAAATTTGTACGCCATCAATCGATCATAAACACTCGGATTCCCTCCCCTTTGGATATGTCCTAAGACCGAGACCCGTGATTCAAATTCAAGCTCTTTCTCAAACCACTGTGCTACCTCGTCACTGTTAAGCGCTTCCGAGACGATTGCGATAAAATAGTCGCGTCCTTTAGCCACTTGTGATTTAAAACACCCTGTATATTCATCGATATTTATCGGAATCTCAGGAATAAGACACATCTCCGCTCCTGAGGTAATTGCCGAAATGAGGGCGAGATATCCGCAGTTTCGCCCCATCGTCTCAATAACGAATGCGCGGTGGAATGAGGATGCGGTATCACGGATTTGATCGATAGCATCTTTGATAACACCCAATGCGGTATCTACCCCCAGACAATAATCGGTACCGTTGATGTCATTATCAATCGTAGAGGGGATACCGCAAAAGGCAATCCCGCTCTCATGATAAAATCGTTCCATCCCCCGAAAACTGCCATCTCCTCCCAAAACAATAAGTTTATCAATTCCATGCAATTTGAGATTCTCTGCGGCAATGGCACGAAAAGAAGGTTCCATAAACCGTTTGGATCGGGCTGAGCCTATCTTTGTCCCCCCTCGGGTAATGATTCCGGCAACATCATGATAATCGGCGGGTGTAATATGGTTATCAATGAGTCCCTCGTACCCGTTACGGACAAAATAGGGTTGAAGATTATGGGCAAATGCGTATTCGACAAAACGTTTGAGCGCCGGATTCATTCCCGATACATCTCCGCCTGAGCAGAGGATAGCGATTTTTTGATTCATTTGATCTCCTTTACGATTGTTTTTAGCCATGCTATACATTGGCGGTTAAGTTCATGTTCACTCGATTTGAGGGCATTGATTCCCCCTGTCGCATCGGCTGAGGTTGAGGGATTGGAGACAACAAAGCGTTTGGAGGCAATCTGACGTTTGCTCTGGGTATCGATGAGACGGTAGGTAACATCGATGTACCCATCACTTTTATCGTTCGAAATACGATGGGTAAAGGCATCTAAATCCGATTCAAGCATCCAATCGGATTTAGCAATGGACGTGGAAGGGGAGAGAGAAGCAAATAATCTTTGTTCGTATAAAGAGGTGAGGAGTGAACGTTGTAGCATTATGGAGGGAGTATCGCTCCAGCGGCTATAAAGATAAGCCCCGGTTCCACCGTTTTCATGAAGATAAATAATGTTTTTACCGGAGAGTGAAGCTACCGATTTGCTTAGAGCCACAGAGAGACTTTTAGTGGAGAGCGGAGCTTTGTCCTGATAAACGGTTTGGGTAGTGAGAAGTGTATATTCATTGATGGAAGGTGCGGAGCATCCCCACAGTGTAAAAAGTGCTATAAGATAAAGAGGGTAGTGTCGCATGTATTATTCTCCCGGGCCTGGTTTTGGAGGTGTTTTTTTAAACAGTAAATCAGAAGGGCTTTCTCTGAGTGAGCGTAATGTCATCTCCATTTCACTCGTGAGAGAACGGCTTTGTTCTAAAAGGGAGGTGAGCTCACTGCTTGCCGGAGCGATATTATAATCGCCTCGATCGACGCTCGCCTCCAGCTTTTTAATCAGCGTATGACTCTCTTTTGAGGTTGCTTCAAGCGATTCGAGAGTTGTTGCCATTTTGGTTTGAACAAGCGTGTTAAAATTGCCCGAAGCGGTTTTAACGCTTCCGGCTGCCTCTTTCATCGCACCCAAAGATTCGGAGGCATTATGCTCTAACGCGATACTTTGTGCCAATAGAGCTTTAATCTCTCCTTGGTATCCGTCAATTTGAGTGGTTAATGAGCGTAAATTCTCAAGGGATCTGGCAACGTTATCAACATTTTTATCACTGAAGAGTCTGTCGGCACGATCAAGGGTCATTGAGAGTTTGGAAGCGACATCACTGAGCGATTCATCGAGACGTTGGATTAGCGAAGGGCTGGAAGGGATGGTAGGAACAGTGTCGTCTCCGTTTGCAAGAAGGGGGGCACCTTTTGAACCGCCGGCGATTTCGATAAAGGCAAGTCCTGTAATCCCGTAAAATTTCAAGATAGCATTAGAGTCGGTTTTGATAGGGGTCTCTTTTTTTATTTTCAAGACCAATTCAACCTCTTCACTGTTGCGGGGGTTGATACGGATTGATTCTACTTTTCCGACATCCACACCGTGAAATTTTACAGCCGCTTCAGGCGCAAGCCCCGAAACCGATTCGGTGATAAAAACGTTATAGCGACGGTATTGTCGTTCATCTTGATTGTATTTTCCGAGCCAAAATGCAAACGCAACGAGAGCGACGCTAAAGAGGACAATAAAGACGCCGATGGCCATATAATTAACACGTGATTCCATGCGGACCCTTTTTAAAAAAATAATCGACAATCGGATGATCGATTGCCAGAACCTCTCTGAGGTTTCCCTCCGCAATCGCTTTTTTCTCGCCCAATAAGGTGAATCGATCCACAATATGATGAATTGTATCCAAATCATGCGTCACCATGATGACGGTAAGTCCCAAAAGATCACGCAATTGTTGAATCAAAGCATCAAATTGTCGTGAACTGAGCGGATCGAGTCCTGAAGTCGGTTCATCCAAAAACAGGAGTTTGGGATCAAGGGCAAGGGCGCGGGCGAGCGCCGCTCGTTTAACCATACCTCCACTGAGTTGCGAAGGATAGAGATGTTTTGCATGGGGTGGAAGCCCGACAAGATTGATTTTGAGTTGAATCAGTTCATCGATAAGCTTGGGGGAGAGATCGGTGTATTCGTTGTAGAGGAGTGCGATGTTCTCTCCGACGGTGAGAGAGGAGTAAAGGGCTCCCGATTGAAACAGTACCCCCCAAGAGCGGCGCAGTCCAGCCGCTTCAAGCGGTGTGAGTTTGGAAAGATCGTGCCCCAGCACATGGATGGTGCCACTTTGAGGGCGCTCAAGGAGGATCATCTCTCGCATCAGGGTCGATTTACCCGATCCGCTCCCCCCTAACAGGGCATAGATTTCGTTTTCTCGTACCGTGCAGTTGATGTGATCGTGAATCAGATGTTCTCCGAATGCAGTGACGACATCACGAACATCGATAATAATCTGTTTCACAGTTTCAGTTCCGTTAAGAGGATAGAGAAGAGTGCATCACAGGCAATGACCAAAAAGATGGAATTTACGACACTTTTTGTCGTGTAGTGCCCGATACTCTCCGTGTTCATGGAGACTTGAAATCCTCGGTAGGTACTTACAAACGCGATCAAAAAGGCAAAAAATGGCCCTTTAAGTATTCCGATGAGGTAATGTTTCAATGCCAATGCACCTTGAAGACGGTGGATAAATTCAGTGAAACTCAAATTTGACTGAGCGTGTGCGATCACCATTCCTCCGAAGATTCCTACCATATCAGCAAAGAAAATAAGGAGCGGCATAACGATCATGAGTGCGAAGACTCTCGGCCATACCAAAAAGGTAAAAGGGTCAAATCCCATTGTTTTCATGGCATCGATCTCTTGAGTCATTTTCATGGCACCGATTTGAGCGGTAAATGCCGAACCGCTTCGCCCTGCAACAACGATGGCCGTAATCAAAGGGGCAAGTTCGCGGGTGAGAGATATTCCGATCATATCGACAATGAAAATATCGGCTCCAAATTTTTGGAGCTGTACGACGCTTTGATAGGCTACTACCACCCCAATCAAAAATGCGCTGATGGCGATAATAGGGAGGGCATTCGCTCCGGTTTCCAAAATATGGGTACCGATAGAACGGTAACGAATGAGTTGAGGGTGCCGAAGTGTGAAAAATAGCAGTATGAAAGCTTCTCCTAAAAAGGAGAGAAAGCTTCCGATCCCTAAAACACTAAAATGGGTTTCTCTTCCCAGACGATAAAGCCACGATGGGGAATCGGGGGGAGGAGAATTTTGAAACGATTCGGAATAGAGAAGACGATAGAGGCGGGAGTGCTCATTACGGATACCAATCGTTTCACATTTATGTCCCTTTTGTTCAAGGGTGCGATTACTCAACTGCCACAATGCAATTCCGGCTGAGTCGATTTCAGATATTTCAGCTACATCCCAAAAGATATTTGGTTGTGGAGTAAGGTTTTCAAGTTGATCGGCAACCTCTAAGAGGTTTTCGATGGTCCAATCTCCCTTGCACTTAAGAAGGGTTTTGGCCGATTCATGGGTAATAGTCAGTGATGCCGGAATTACACTTTGCATCGTTTATTATAACGCATTCTATAAATCTTAAGTCACATTTTTAGTGACTTTTTCACATTTTTTTTGACGGATTAAAAGCGTTTGTTACGAGGTGGCATAGTGTTTGCTTTTTACGAGTTAATACAAACATTTATTCAAGGATTCAAATGGTTAAACATCTATGCGCATTTCTTTTAGGTTTTTCGCTCACCCTCAACGCTCAGATCGATAAAAATGAGCTGGGTAAACTCCAAGTAGAAGCACTGCTAGTCAAAGATATGACCTCTAATCAGATGCTCTACTCGAAAGAACCGTTCAAAGAGGTTCAACCCGCCAGTCTCACCAAAGTGATGACGGTTATGTTGGCGATTGAACACGGCAGTCTTAAAAAACCGATTACGATTACACGGGAAATGACCAAAGTAGAACCGACGATCGCGGGGTATAGACGGGGTGATGTGATCCTTATGGAAGATTTGATCAAAGCGGCGATGATCAAATCGGATAACGATGCGGCCAAAGCAATCGCGATTACGGTGGGGGGGAGCGAAAAGCATTTTGTCGAGATGATGAATGCTAAGGCTAAAAAAATCGGGATGAACCACACGTCGTTTAGCAATCCTTGCGGATACGATACCAAAGGGCACTATTCTACTCCCAAAGACCTCATGAAAATGGCCGAGTATGCGATAAAAAACCGCAAATTTAACGAAATTAGCAAAATGAACGAACACCGGTATCGTGCGCTCAATAAAAACCGCGAATTTTACGCCTATACCCACAACCGTCTTTTGAATCGCTATCAGTACGCTGTCGGGATCAAGACGGGCTACACCGCTAAAGCGGGACCGTGTTTGATCGCTCGGGCAAAAAAAGACGGAAAAGATTGTGTTATCGTGATGATGAATGCCAAAGGGGATCGCTGGAAGACGGCGAGAAATATATTCGAGCAGGTACTAGAGAGTTAAATACTTTTCTAAAAATTCTGTGTAAATTTTCGTTTTCTTTTCACGTGTCATCGCGGCATGAGCGGGTGAAGTGGAGGGAAGCAACACTTTCTCTATTTTCAAATCTTTAAAAATCTTCATAAACAAATCATGGCTTTTTTTCCCCGTAAAGGCGAGAACGTGGATATTTGGATAGTCATTCAACAGTTTTTCAAAGTCATTGGGGATACAGTTTTTCAGATTCGTATCGCTCGAATTACTCCGCTCACAACTTCCAATGACATCCCACAACCCGATCCCCTTTGTGAGGCAAAATGCTGTTTTTGCCTTATTGGTTTCTAAACGGACATCAAAAATCGCTTCGAGTATCGGCCAAAATGCGTTGCGCGGATGGGCGTAGTAAAAGGCTTGCTCAAATGAGGCGATGCTGGGAAAACTCCCCAAAAATAGGATGCGGGTATGCTCATCAAGGATGGGAGGAAAGGGGTGAATATAGGATTTCATAGAAGAATTTTATCTCAATTTACCTTCCCCTAAACCACCATTTGCTACAATTCCACCATTAATTTATGGGCATACGACCCAATCAAAGGAACTGCATGAAGCGTGCATTGCTCAGTGTCAGCGATAAAAGCAACATCGTTGAATTTGCCAAATCTCTTATCGGTTTGGAGTATCAAATCATCTCTACCGGTGGAACGTACAAAATGCTCAAAGATGCAGGTGTCAGCGCCATCGAGATCGATGAGGTGACTAAATTCCCTGAGTGTTTCGAAGGGCGTGTTAAAACCCTAAACCCGTACATCCACGGCGGTATTTTGCACCGACGTGATAAACAATCGCACCTCGACCAAGCGGTCGAACTCGGTGTCGAGGCGATCGATTTGGTATGTGTCAACCTCTATCCGTTCAAAGCGACGATTGAGAAAACCGACGATTTCGAAGAGATCATCGAAAATATCGACATCGGCGGCCCTGCCATGGTCCGCTCTGCGGCGAAAAACTTCGACAGCGTTATCATCCTTACCGATCCATCGGATTATTCTCTCGTGCTCAATGCGATTTCAAACGGTGAAAACACGGTTGAGTTCCGCCGTGATCTCATGATCAAAGCGTATGAGCACACCGCGGCGTATGATTCCATGATCGCCAACTACATGAACAAACGTTTTAACAACGGCATGGGGTCAAAACAGTTTATCGTCGGAAACAAAGTGATGGATACCCGTTACGGTGAAAACCCGCATCAAAAGGGTGGTTTATACGAGTTTGACGCATTTTTTAGCCAAAACTTCAAAACCCTCAAAGGGGAAGCGAGTTTTAACAACCTCACCGACATCAGCGGTGCGGTGAAAATCGCGGCGGCGTTCGGGGATGAAAATGCGATCTGTATCGTCAAACACGGTAATCCATGCGGTTTTGCGATCCGTGAGAACCTCCTCGATGCGTATAATGAGGCGCTCAAATGCGATCCTATCTCCGCGTTCGGCGGTGTCGTTGCGGTCAACGGCGTCGTGACGAAAGCGTTGGCAGAGAAGATGAACGAAATGTTCCTCGAAGTGATCATTGCAGGCTCTATCGATGAGGAAGCGCGCGCCGTGTTCGAGCCGAAAAAACGTCTTAAACTTTTTGAATACGGCAGTGATCGTATCGCCCTCAGCAACGATGCAATCGATTTCAAACACATCGACGGCGGGTTTGTATTTCAAGATGCGGATCGTGTAACTGCCGAAGAGATCAAAAATGCTAAACTTGTAACCAAACATGTTGCAAGCGAAGCAGCTTTGAAAGATGCGGAGATTGCGTACAAAGTGGCATCTCTCACCAAATCAAACTGTGTCGTCTACGTCAAAGATGCGGCGATGGTCGCCGTCGGTATGGGGATGACCTCTCGTGTCGATGCGGCGCGCTGTGCATTGCGTAAAGCCGAAGAGATGGGTCTGGATGTGAGTGGTTCGGCGTTGGCGTCTGAAGCGTTCTTCCCGTTCCGTGATTCGATCGATGCGGCGGCGGGAGCGGGGGTTAAAACCGTTATCCAACCGGGCGGTTCGGTACGTGATGAGGAAGTCATCGCTGCGGCGGATGAGCACGGTATGGCTCTTTATTTTACAGGTATTCGTCACTTTTTACACTAAGCATAGTTGCGTCATATTGGCGCAATTGTCAATTCCTCCTTTTTCCCTATCTTATGAGCTCTTCTTTTTAACCTTGATTGACTTTGACTCAACTATTCTGTTATAATTTTTGATAAATAATTAACTATGATTTGAACAGGATACAATTATGTCTAAAAGTTTATACACTACCCTCGAAATTGCTCCCGGTGCGAGTGAAGCCGAGATCAAAAAAGCATACCGAAAACTGGCACGCCAATATCATCCCGATGTGAACAAAGACCCCAAAGCAGAAGAGAAATTTAAAGAGATTAATGCGGCGTACGAAGTTCTCAGCGATAAAGAGAAACGCTCAAAATATGATCAGTTCGGTGACTCAATGTTCGGTGGACAGAATTTCCATGACTTTGCTCGAGGGCAGGGGGGAAATGTCGATTTGGACGATATTCTCCGTAACATCTTTGGGCAAGGCGGCGGCGGTGGCTTCGGAGGATTTGGCGGACAAGGCGGTTTTGGTGGCGGATTTGGCGGTGGGATGAATCTTGACATCGATGCCAATGTGACGGTTCCGTTTGCCGTTGCCGTATTGGGCGGCAAACACTCCATCGGCCTCTCAGGAGAGAGTTTCGACATCAAAATTCCCGCTGGGATCAAAAGCGGTGAAAAGCTCCGTGTTCGCGGAAAAGGAAAACGTGCGGGAAGTCAAGTCGGTGATTTGTACCTACGGATCGATGTCGCCGCGAATCCCGAATATGAGCGTGAAGGGGATAATCTGGTTAAAACCTTTAACGTTCCTCTTTATGCGGCACTTTTCGGCGGGAAAGTTGCTATTCAGACATTAGAAAAAGAGGTAACACTCAAAGTGCCGGAAAACACCAAAAATGGTCAGCGTTTCCGTCTCAAAGAGATGGGGGTATTGAACCGTCAGAGCAATGTTCGCGGTGATTTGTATCTCAAAGCCAACATCGTCTTGCCTGCGGTTGATAAAATTGATCCTGATTTGGTTGAACAGATGAAACAATCTCTTCCTCAAGGAGTATAGTCATGCACCATTTTGACGAACCGGTTTACATGATCAGCATCGTAGCGAAGATTTTGGATATTCATCCTCAGACGCTTCGTCAATATGAACGAGAAAATTTGATTGCCCCCTCACGCTCCGACGGGCGTATACGTCTCTACTCTCAGCGCGATATCGAAAAGATCAAAACGATCCTTCGTCTGACACGTGAGCTTGGGGTAAATCTTGCCGGTGTCGATGTCGTCATGCGTCTCAAAGACAAAATGGAGATGATGGAGGGTGAACTCTCTGAACTTCGTGTCGAAGTCGCCCGTATGCGTAACAGCTCCAATGTCCCGCCGGAAAAATCGCTGGTGACAAAACGGAGTATTTACGAGATGGTTATTTTCGAAGATGATATTTTAAAGTAGTCTTTTGAGTATCAATCCGATTATTCATCCGAGTTGGAAAGAGGCATTAGCGTCTGAATTCGCTCACCCCTATATGGAAGAACTCAAAACTTTCCTCATCGAAGAGAAAAAAAACTATACTATTTTTCCGCAGGGTAGGCACATTTTTAATGCCTTCAACTCGACCCCGTTTGAAAATGTCAAAGTTGTCATTTTAGGGCAAGATCCTTACCATGGAGTAAGTCAGGCTCACGGGTTATCGTTCTCAGTGCAGCACGGTGTACAACTCCCACCTTCGCTTCAAAATATCTTCAAAGAACTGGTCTCTGATATCGGATGTGAGTATCCCAAAAGCGGTGATTTGACTCACTGGGCACAGGAGGGGGTATTGCTCCTTAATACACTGCTCACTGTTCGCTTAGGTGAACCATTTTCACACAAAGAGCGGGGATGGGAACGTTTTACCGACCAAGTGATTCGAACGCTTAGTGAACAGCGAGAACATATTGTTTTTATCTTGTGGGGTGCTCCGGCGGGGAAAAAAGCTACCCTTATCGACAGCTCTAAGCATTTAATACTGAAAGCTCCGCATCCCTCCCCTCTCTCGTCGTATCGGGGATTTTTCGGCTCAAAACCTTTCACTCAAACGAATGACTATCTCAAATCGGTGCAGATAGCTCCGATCGCGTGGTGTCTTTGAGTATTTGAAGCTCTTTTTTCCGCTTTCGTACCAGATCTTTTACCTCATCAGCCGGGTATCCTTGATAGATTTTTTTGAGTAAATCAATTTGATTGACGGTATCTTGTATCGCTCCCAACGTATTTTGGAGTTGTTTACAATGTAGGATAACTTCTTGGCATTGATGGATACCTGCTATCTCTAAAAATTCAAAACCGTATCGTGCATCTTTGAATTCGATTCGTAGACGGTGGAGTGTTTTAGGATCCGAATCCCTCTGAAGTGCTGAAAAGGAGTCGATGCAATGTTGGTAGTGGGTAAGAACTTTTTGAATCAGTATCTCGGGTAGAAAATGGGGATCATTTTGTGAAATTAGAAGGGAATATTCATCCATAAGTGAGAGGGTTTTATCCGTATAGTTGGGGGTAAAAATAGTTTTCGCAGATGTTTTTCGGAGTTTGGAGAGATACTTAAAAAGTTTGGGATGTTTTGAACGTCTCAGTGATCGTATAAGTACATCAAGCTCCCGAACTGAATTGGTCTCTTGCATAGCTGTTTTCAATATTTTCGGAAAAGGTAAATCATTAAGAAAAAGTTTAACGAGGGAGCGGACACGGCGCAGTGTTACACGAAACTCGTGGATCTCTTCCTCTCTCGCATCGTATTGAAGCGAATGAAGGAGAACCCGTGTGTGATAGAGCTGATAGAGTAGATAGCGGCTTAATTTGTTGTCTTCCATTCGGCTATTATAACGAGTTTGTATTACAACCGAAAGAGGGCATAAATCGGCAGATGATCGGAGTACCCTTCACCCAAATGGTGTTTCGGATATTTGCGGCTTTGTTGCCAGCGGTACACTTTCCCTTTGTAAAAAAGGTAATCGGGCTCAAAGCGGTTGAAACTCCCCCGTACATACTCTATCCCCTCTCCATCAGCTAAAGCGGGAGAGATAATCATATTATCCAGCCCTTCGCCGCGGCCTCGGTATTGGTGACTCCAACGCTTCGCTTCATCCAATTCATACCAGAGATTATATAAATACCCGTTATTGCTTTTAAGGGATGCGTAGGTGATAGGATTTCCCTCATCGTCGATGGTGCGGAGGATATGGTTGATCCCCGTAATTCCTTCGGTATCGTTATGATGACGGCTTTTGAGAAAGGTTTTATACTCTTCATAATGGGAATTGAAATCTCCCAACAGTATAAACGGCTCATCCGCTGAAAGTTCAGCTAGACGAATAGAAAGGCGTTTGGCACTGAGAACACGTTGGCTTTCACCGCCGCTTTTGGACTTCCAATGGTTGACGAATACCCTTAAACTCTTGCCGTTGATATCGATTTTGGCTTCTAAAATATCACGGTACCTGCCGTTATGGTTAATGGGGTGTTTGAGGGCGCTTTGAATCGGATAGCGGCTGAGAAGTGCAACATTGACACTCGATTTTTTATTTCGAGCAAAGAGGTGATAGCGGTAATAAAGACCTTGGCGGTTGAGCTCGGCTTTGAGCGCTTTGAGTGCGATCTCCGATTCGATCTCCTGCAATCCGATAATATCGGCACCGATCCCTTGAATGACGGTGGCGGTATTACGTAGTTTGATACGATAGATTTCCTGCGTCCATCCCGAATCGCCGTTAGGGATATACTCTTCGTATTCATTGCCATCTTTATTCATATCGAATAGGTTTTCGACGTTATAGCTTGCTATTTTCACTTCAACTCCTCCCAAAAATGAGATTATTAATGTTAAAAGCCAAACGAGACGCATTACTCAATCCCGCTCAGACGAAGGAGATTTTTAGAGTCGCACTCTCGTCCCATCATCTCCACAAACAGCTCCTGCATACTCTGCGATCCCCCCTTGGCTAAGACGATCTCTTTATACGCTTTTGCGAGCTCACTCCCGAAAACCCCTTCGTCTACGATGGCGTAATAGGCATCGGCGCTGAGCACTTCCGCCCATTTGTAGCTGTAATACCCCGCACTGTATCCGCCGCTGAAGATATGGCTGAATCCGTTTTGGAATTTATTATACGACGGAGGCTTGATAAGGGCTGTTTGGTCGCGAATAGAATCGAGTAAGTTTTGAATCTCCTCTCCCTGATAGAGCTTGGAGTGAAGCTCGAAATCAAAGAGGGAAAACTCGATTTGACGAAGCATAAACATCCCGCTTTGGAAATTTTTGGCTCGGATCAGTTTTTCGATCATTTCGTCGCTGAGAATATCGCCGCTCTGGTGATGTTTAGCAAAGAGTTTCAGCACTTTCGGCTCATAGGCGAAATTTTCTAAAAACTGAGAGGGAAACTCAACCGCATCCCATTCGACCCCGTTGACGCCGCTCACCCCGTGCTCTTTGACGCGGCTTAAGAGGTGGTGGAGGGTATGGCCCATTTCGTGGAAAAGGGTGACGACATCATCGTGTCTCAGCAGTGAGGGAGAAGTATCGGAAGAGGGGGGGAAGTTACAGACAACAAAAGCGCTGGAGAGATGGGTGCACCCCTGTGTATCTTCGCAATGGGTTTGGAAATTGTGCATCCACGCACCGCCTCGTTTGTCTTTGCGGGCTTCGAGGTCGAAATAGACCCGTGCGGTGAGAGTATCGCCCTCATAAATATCGTAAACGCTCGCTTTTTCATCCCACAACGCAATCTCTTGAGAGACAAAACGAATGCCGAAGAGTTCATTTAAAAAAGTAAACATCCCCTCCATGACACTGTGTTGTTCGAAGTAGGGACGGTATTCTTCTTCATCGATATCGTATTGGGCTTTTTTGAGAATTTCACCGTAGTAGGCGGTATCGTAGCTTTGCAGATCGATTTCCGGTGCGATGGCGCGGAGTTCTTCTAGCTCTCGCATCCCTTGTTTACGGGATGCTTCAATGAGGGAGCTTAAAAAGCTGATAACACTTTCCGTACTCGGTGCCATTTTGGAGGCGAGGGAATACTCGGCGTAATTTTCGAATCCTAGAAGTTTCGCACTCTCCTGACGCAACGCCATCAGTTCATCGATGATGGCTCCGTTTTGGGGCGCACGGGTGGTGTAGGCACGATACAGCTCTTCACGAATCGTGCGGTTGGGGCCGTAGGTCATATAGGCGATGTAAGAGGGCATTTGGAGGGTAAATCGGTATTTGACAACCCCCTCTTCTTCAAACGTGGCGTCGTCTAGATCACTCTCCGGTATCCCCTCCACATCCGCTGCGTCGGTAATGATTTTCTCATACGCATTGGTGGCATCGAGGACGTTTTGGGAAAAGTCGTTGGTGAGGGTGCTTTTGCGCAAGTTTATCTCGGCTAAACGCTCTTTAGACGCCTCATCCAGATGGGCTCCCGCGAGTTCGAAATGGAGGATATTGAGATCGAGGATACGGCGTTGTTCGGTATTGAGATGATCGTATTCACGGGATTTTATCGCTTTAAATGCTTCGTAGATATCAAGATTTTGTCCGACAAAGGTGGAGTAATCGGTGAGAATCGGGAGGGCATCCGCGTATACTTTTTGGGACTCTTCGGAGTTTTTGATAGCATTGATATGAGACAATGGGGTAAATAAAAGCTCTAAATCCTCTTCCATCAGATCAAACGGGCGGACAAAATTAGCGTATGTTTTGTCCGGTATCGCGAGCAAGTCGGCAATCGTTTTGTGATTGATCTCGATAAGGGTGTTGAGATCAGCAATAAAGGTCTCTAAATTGAGTTTAAAATCGGCAAACGGGTTCATTATTTTCTCCTAATATGGATGATATTGTAGTCAAGTGTTTCAAAAACTATTCTAATGGAGAAGATTTAAGAATTTGAAATAAAAATTGTTCTTTTTGGGTTACAATTGTAGGAGATGCAACCATAATTATCCTACAAACAAAACAGGAAATTTCATCATGAGTAAATCCGATACTATCACCGTCGATGGTAATGAAGCCGTCGCCCTAGTTGCCCATAAAATCAATGAAGTGATCGCCATCTATCCCATCACCCCCTCCTCGCCGATGGGGGAGTTTAGCGATCTTTACAGTTCCAAAGGGCAAAAAAATATCTTCGGCACCGTGCCGGAAGTTTTTGAGCTTCAAAGTGAGGGGGGGGCAAGCGGTACGGTTCACGGAGCGTTGCAGGCAGGGTCTCTCACCACCACCTTTACCGCATCGCAGGGGTTATTGCTGATGATCCCGAATATGTACAAGATCGCAGGCGAGTTGAGCGCAACGGTATTTCATGTTGCCGCTCGCTCATTGGCGGCGCAGGGACTCTCCATTTTCGGAGATCATCAAGACGTTATGGGGGTTCGACAAACGGGTTTCGCACTTCTAGCGTCCAATTCGGTTCAAGAAGCGCACGACTTCGCCCTTATCTCCCAAGCCGCGACTCTCCGTTCCCGTATCCCGTTTCTCCATTTTTTCGACGGCTTTCGAACCTCGCATGAAGTGAGCCGAATCGAAAAACTTTCCGATGACGTTCTGAAAAAAATGATCGATACCGATTTGGTTGCCGCGCATCGTCGTAGGGGACTAAGTCCCGATCATCCTGTCCTTCGCGGAACGGCGCAGAATCCCGATGTTTACTTTCAGGGGCGTGAGAGCGTCAACCGATACTATCAGGCGTTGCCCGAAATACTCCAAGGAGAGATGGATCGTTTTTCCGCACTTACGGGACGCTCCTATCATCTGTTCGATTACATCGGTGCGGCGGATGCTTCACGAGTGATCGTTTTGATGGGCTCAGGTGCCGAAGCGGTGGAGGAGAGTGTGAACTACCTCGTTGAGCGGGGAGAGAAAGTAGGGCTTATTAAAGTGCGTTTGGCACTGCCGTTTGATTCAGAGGCGTTTATCGCGGCACTCCCTGTGTCGGTGCAAGCGATCGGGGTACTTGATCGTACGAAAGAGCCGGGGAGTATCGGCGAACCTCTCTATCACGATGTAGTGAGTGTGTTGTTTGAGCGAGGAGAGTCTCTTCCGTTTAAAATGCCTCGGATCGTGGGGGGGCGCTATGGCCTCTCGTCCAAAGAGTTTACCCCGACGATGATCTTTGCAATTTACGAGGAACTCTCTAAAGCCTCCCCGAAAAATCACTTTACAATCGGGATCGACGATGATGTTACTTTCACCTCATTAGAGTATGATCATGACCTGATTCTTGAAAATAAAGATCAGTTTCAAGCCATATTTTACGGTCTTGGCTCGGACGGTACGGTGGGGGCGAACAAAAATACGATTAAAATTATCGGCACCGAGACGGATCATTATGCGCAGGGTTATTTCGTCTACGATTCGAAAAAATCGGGTTCGATGACAACATCACATCTGCGTTTTGGTACCAAGCCGATCCGATCGAGTTATCTGATCCAAAAAGCTGATTTCGTGGCGGTACATCAGTCGGTATTTTTGGAAAAACTTGATCTCCTTGAGATCGCCAAAGAGGGGGGGATATTTTTGCTCAACACGCCCTATCCCAAAGAGGAGGTATGGCGTCGCCTCCCCCGTGTGACACAAGAGCGGATCATAGAGAAGAAGTTAAAGTTTTATGCTATCGATGCGTATAAAGTAGCGCATGCATCCAACATGGGTCGGCGGATCAATACGGTGATGCAGACTTGTTTTTTCGCGATCAGCGGTATTCTCTCTAAAGAGGAGGCGATGGCTAAAATCAAAGGCTCCATCCAAAAAACCTACGGTTCCAAAGGGGATGTGATCGTGCAGATGAACTACGCCGCCGTCGATGCGACGTTGGAAAATCTCTACGAAATCGATGTACCTGCGAGTGCTGATTCTTTACTCGAACTCCAAGCAACCCTCAAAGGGGATATGTCTGAATTTACCCGCGAGGTGATCGGAAAAATTACTGCGTTCAAAGGGGATACGCTTCGGGTCTCCCAAATACCCGATGATGGTACATGGCCGACAGGGACGACGCAGTATGAAAAACGGAACATTGCACAAGAAGTTCCTGTGTGGGATGCGGATACCTGTATCCAGTGCAACAAATGTGTCTCGGCGTGTCCCCACTCGGTAATTCGATCGAGTGTTTTTGATATTTCGTTTTTGAAAAATGCTCCGGCGGGATTCAGTGCTAAAGGGGCAAAAGGGAAAAACTTCGGGGAGAATGAGGTGTTTAATATCTCGGTCGCTATCGAAGATTGCACGGGATGCGCCCTCTGCGTCGAAGTATGCCCTGCCAAAAATAAATCCCAAACTTCTCTCAAAGCGATCAATATGGTGCCGCAGCTGCCGTTGCGTGAAACGGGAATCGCGCAGTGGGATTTTTTCCTCACTTCCTAAAATGGATAGAGCGTCGCTCGATCATAGCAACCTCAAAGAGTCACAGTTTTTAGAGCCTTTGTTTGAATTTAGCGGGGCGTGTCCGGGGTGCGGGGAGACACCGTATGTGAAACTCGCGTCCCAGCTTTTTGGGGATCGGATGGTGATTGCCAATGCCACGGGGTGCAGTTCGATTTACGGCGGTAATCTCCCGACAACTCCGTGGAAAAAGAATGATGAGGGGAGAGGCCCCGCATGGTCAAACTCGCTCTTTGAAGACAATGCCGAATTCGGGCTGGGATTCCGTCTCTCTATCGATGCGCAGAATGATCGGGCACGCGGAGTACTCGAAATATTAAAACCGCATTTGGATGGGGCACTCGTCGAAGAAATTCTCGGTGCCGAACAGCAGGAGGAATCACAGATTAATACGCAGCGCGATAGGGTCGAAAAACTCAAAGGTGCGTTGGAAATTTTAGAGAATGAGGATGCCAAAACCCTTCTTGAGCTTGCCGATTATCTCGTCAAAAAATCGGTTTGGATTATGGGGGGAGACGGTTGGGCGTACGATATCGGCTACGGTGGATTGGATCATGTCCTCGCCAGCGGTAAAAACGTCAATATCCTTGTCCTTGATACGCAGGTTTACTCCAATACGGGAGGACAGCAGTCTAAAGCAACGATGACGGGAGCGGTAGCGAAATTCGCCGCAGGGGGAAAAGTAGGAGTCCCTAAAGACCTCGCCGCCATGGCGATTGCCTATGAAAACGTTTATGTCGCTAAAGTTGCGATGGGGGCAAATGATACCGCAACGATAAAAGCATTTGTCGAAGCGGAGCGGTATGAGGGGCCTTCGATTATTATCGCCTATTCTCATTGTGTGGCACATGGCTACGATCTGAAATACGGATTCGATCAGCAAAAACGAGCGGTGGACAGCGGTTTGTGGCCGATTTTCAGGTTTAATCCCGATAAAATCAAAGAGGGGGAGAATCCGATGACGTTGGATTATAAGGGGCCTAAAATCGATGTGAAAGATTTTATGTACCGTGAAACCCGCTTTAAAATGGTTGAAAAAATGAATGCACTCTCGGCAGGAACCTTTCTTAAGACAGCGGCTCATACCGCTGAATCACTTTATGCACGCTACCAAAATCTGCATGCGTATTATGAACCCTCATCGAAGGAGGTGTAATTATGGATTTCACCACGACATTTTTAGGATTGAACCTCAAAAATCCCCTGATTGCCAGTGCATCCCCGCTGACCTCTTCAGCGGAGAGTATCCGTAGACTCGAAGATAACGGTATTGCCGCTGTCATTATGCACTCTTTGTTTGAAGAGGAGATCAACCATGAAATCCATCAGATTGACCATTTTCTCCATATTAACAGTGACTCAAATGCCGAAGGGACCTCCTATCTTCCGAGCGAAGTCGATTTTGAGAATCTTCAAGCCGATAACTACCTCGAAGAGATCCGTCGGATTAAAGAATCGGTTTCACTCCCCCTTATCGCCAGCTTGAACGGTATTTCAGCAGGGGGATGGATCAGTTATGCGAAGAAACTCGAAGAGGCAGGTGCCGATGCGCTGGAACTCAACATCACCTATATCCCTACCTCGATGGAGATGGAGGGGTATAGAGTTGAGCAGATGTATATCGACACTGTAACAAATGTGGCTGAGCGGATCAACATCCCTTTGAATGTCAAAATGAATGCCTATTTTTCGAATCCCGCCAATATGGCGAAACGGTTTGTGGAAGCGGGGGCAAAAGGGTTGAGCCTGTTTGATAACCCCACGCTGGTGGAAGTCGATTTGGAGTTCTTGAGCCCGTTTCAGAGCGCCAATATCACAACTTCCTACAATCTCAGCGAAACACTCAGATGGTGTGCCATTCTCTACGGTAAACTCTCTTGTTCACTGTGTGCTAACACGGGAATCCACAGTGGAGAAGATGTCCTTAAAGCGATTATGAGCGGAGCCGATGCGACGGCGTTGGCATCGGTGCTGTTAACCAAAGGGGAGGGGGAGATCAAACAGATTTTAAGCGATATAGGTGAATGGATGGAGAAATACGAGTATGAATCGATTTCTCAGATGAAAGGGTCTATTTCGCTGAAGTATGCCGATAACCCCTCAGTATACGAGCGTAATTCCTATATGTATGCGTTGCAACACTACCGCCGATAAGTGTCCTATGCGGTATAATTCGTCCTATTTAAAAGGGTATGATACATGAGTATAAGAATTAAATTATTACTGCGCTATATTTTTGTGGGAGCTCTTTCGCTGTTCCCTTTGATTTTGGTGATCGTTGTTGTCAATTATCTGAAAAATTTAGGGGTGAGCGCGTATTCTTCTCTTCATGATTACACCAATTCATTTGGGGTGACCTTGGCATTGATGGCGGGTGTTATCGCTGTTTTCGCCGTACTCGGATATTCGATTGAGAAATACGGGCGCTCCATCTTTGTCTCGATGATTGACAGTACCTTTGAAAAAATTCCCGCTATCCGTTCGGTCTATTCGGTTTCGAAAAAACTGGCCGCTATGCTCAGCGGCGGTGAAGATGGGACGAAAAAAGAGGTGGTATTGGTTGAATATCCCAAAGAGGGGTTATGGGTTCCGGCGTATCTGTTGAACCGTTATGAAAATATTTGTGTCCTTTTCATCCCCACCTCTCCGAATCCGACGAGCGGTTATACGGTTATGGTAGATGAAACAAAGATCAAAAAAACGACCCTCACTCTTCAAGAAGCCTCGTCGTTTATTATCAGTATGGGGGCTGATTTTCCTCAAAAAGAGAGTGTATCAGCCCTTATTCAAACCCATCAGATTTAACCGGTTGATTTAAAAAATAGCGTAATACCACATAGCCGATCACTCCGGAGAGGAGGGATCCTAGTAATATCCCCAGTCTTTCGTCGCTTAAAGCGATACCGCCGGCTCTGGCGTGTTCAAATGCGAGAGAGCCGATGAATAACGACATCGTAAACCCGATTCCGCTGATGATTGAAACGCCGTAGAGCTGTCCCCAATTAACACCGTAAGGGAGTTTTCCAAATCCCATCCAAACGGCTAGAGCACTAAATAAAAATACCCCTGTCTGTTTGCCGATAAAGAGACCGAATGCGATCCCCAAAGTAATGTTATCGTAGAAATCCTGTGCCGAAATATTGGAAAAGCCGATGCCGGTATTGGCAAACGCGAACAGCGGCAAAATGATAAAGTTGACCGGTGCGTGGAGGGAGTGCTCAAGTACATGGAAAGAGGGTTTGTTGTTTTTAAGCGGAATCAGTAACCCCAGAATGACGCCGGCTAGGGTGGCGTGAACACCTGATTTTAAAACCGCTGTCCATAAGACGATACCGACCAATATGTATGCGGTATGATTGATGACCCCTTTGATATTCATGATAATTAACAGGGTAATCATAGTTGCCGCCGTGATTAATGAGACACTCGATAGCTCGGAGGTATAAAAAAGGGCAATGATGATAATCGCACCCAAATCGTCAATAATAGCCAGTGCCAAAAGAAACAGTTTCAGCCCTTTGGGGACACGGTCTCCTAAAAGGGTTAATATTCCTAGGGCAAATGCGATATCGGTAGCAGAGGGGATTGCCCATCCTTGAAGTGCTACCGGATTGTTCCAGTTGAACCACGCATAAATGAGTGAGGGGACTGCCATCCCACCCAGTGCGGCAAAAGCGGGAACGGCTATCGCTTTGGGATCACTGAGAGAACCCTCAATCACTTCACGTTTAATCTCCAAGCCGATCATAAAGAAAAAGACGGCCATTAATCCATCATTGATACATAAG
>JAGXFM010000010.1 GCA_024637215.1 Sulfuricurvum sp. | reverse complement strand
AGATGTGTATAAGAGACAGATAATGGAGAGCGGTGTTCAAACCACCCCTGTGCCACAGCTACCCGAGCAGAATGGTGGGCGGTATCAGGATTTGCTTTAAAACCCATGGGAAGATTTTCCCCCTCACCCAATGCCGCACGCTGACTAAGGAGGGCATGATAACGCAAGGCATAAACTTCTTTGGATATTTTCCCCTCTATAAAATCATATTCGACCAGTTCTGCCGCCGCTTCAAGGACAAAGCGGCGTTCTTGCGCAGACAAATCAACCTCTTTAAATGTAGCAGCATTGATTTTGCCCTCGGTTAGTTCTTTCACGGCTCGAAGCCCTTGAGAGGAGAGATGACGTTCGTACGATAACAATTTTGTCCGTTTTGAAGGACGATAATGTTTTTCCGTAACGAGTGCCTCATCCTCAAAAGCCCGTACAGTTTCGGGAGGAATGACGTAATAAAAAAAATGTTCTCTGAGTCGTACGCTCGGACGAGCTATCTCCGTAAGCCAAAGCATATGATAAGAGCAGTTTTCATCAAAAAAATAGTACCAAGAGTTGATATGTTGTAATTCCCAAATATGACGTACCATCGCCATTACCTCATCATGGGTAAGGTTAAGATCATATTCCCATACGTCTCTGGACTCGGAATCACGATACTCTTTGAGTTTTTCATAATAAGGGAGCATGGAGTAGTACCCGTAGTAGCCCCCGAATAACCCTTTATAGGCAAATAACAAACCGTTTGTATCTTCCGTATGCGCAGCATAGTTGATCGCGTATGACATGAGTTTCGACTCCATTGAGGAATCAATCCGTAAAAAGGTATGGCCGAACATTGATGCAGGTGAGTTGATATGGGCACTCGGAAAAACAAGGGTCACTTTTTGGGGATCCATCTTTGCCACGAGAGCTTCATATCCTCGACACTCACCCTCCCCGAATGAGGTGTTAAGCTCTTTTTCCAGCCAAGCTCTTCGTGCAGGAAAACGACAAAAAACAGAAGTATCACTACGATTTTGATCTTCATTTACCTGTTTGATGGTTGCGTCGAGTTCAGAAGAGAGATCTGTTTTACCCGTTAGAGAGAGGAAAAAAGAGGGATCATCAATCTCACTTTCATCCACAGGAGTATGCATCAGAAGATGCCAATAACGAGATTCGGAAAGTTTTTTGGAATGAGCTTGTGCGATCAGTTCATCAGTCGAAGCTGCAAAGATTGATAAACTCAGTACACATATTAAAAGGAAAAACGGCAAAAAAAACCTTAGAAATTCTCGAACGCATAAAATGCGTCCGTAGAAAGTGATTATCCGGCGATAGTAGAAACGTTATCGAGTACCGTTGCCATATCGGCTTTTTCATTGGTATAGATAGCGTTATAGTTTGCTTGAAGTGCTGATGCAAATGCCGCTTTGTCTTGAACATTCAAAAGTTCAGCCAACGTTGAAACGCTTTCACCTTGACCGATAGCAATCTCACGAGAAAGCTGATCCATGTTTGACGCTACGAATTCTGCCGCTCGCTCATTCATAACAAAGTTTGCTTTTCTACATCCGGATGTTCCTGAAGTAACACCGAATGTTTGGTTACCTAGTGTTCCGTTGGTCGTCGCTTGGAGAGCAAGCATTACCGCTGAACTGTCATCTTTAATGATTTGTGATCCAAGACCACATCCCGTTTGATTGTTAACCGTTGCAAAACCTGCTGTACTTAGTGCCACTACAGCAACCATACTAATAAGAACTTTTTTCATTTATACCCCTTTTTCATAAGAATTAACAGCTAGTATAAAAGAATAAAGCTTAAACTAGACTCAATAAGCTCAAAGTTACTCAATTTTTGACTTTCATATTCAGTTTATAGCAAGCAAAGTTATGAAAAAATATTAAATATTATAAGTAGGAGTTAACTTGAAAGTAACAAAATCAATCGCGTACGGTATTCTAGGCTTGTCCTTAACAACATTATTCACAGGGTGTCAGCCAGCAAATGTATTATCACAAATAAGAGCTTCAGATGTGAACTCCAACATGATGACACGATGCGAGGAAGTTGATATGAGAAGCAACTCTGATATGAATAAACTTTTTACAAAGTATGATGGCTGGAGAATGGTTTATATTTCTGAGTACACAACCAGTAATAAAATTGGAACGAGTGGTACCGTTTGTTTTGAAAAGCCTAAAAACTAAAGTAGATTTTCACCCCTTATACTTGGCAATGAAGTCTCATTTTGACCCATTGCCAAACGTCTCAAAAAAAATTCTCTCGAAACCTCTTTTGCCCCAAGACTTTTCAAATGCTCCGTCGGAACCTGACAGTCGATAAAGTCAAACTCCCCTTCACGTAACCGTTCCACTAAAGCGGCCAAAGCGACTTTAGAAGCATCAGCAACTTTGGCAAACATCGACTCACCGCAAAATACCCCCCCGACACTCACACCGTAAAGTCCACCGACCAAAATACCGTTTTGATAGGCCTCAACACTGTGAGCATATCCGAGAGTATGAAGGGTTTCGTATGCCTCGATCATCTCGGGGACAATCCAACTCCCCCTCTGCCCACGGCGCGGTGCACTTGCACATTCACGTATCACCTCTGAAAATACACTATCAAAACGGATTTCAAACTGAGCGATTTTTTTACGCAGTGATCGATGCAATTTAAAATCATCCAATTCCAGAATAAGTCTCGGATCAGGTGACCACCACAAAATCGGGTCATTAATACTGTACCACGGAAATATTCCGTTACGGTAAGCCATCATCAAGCGAGACGGAGAGAGATCACCCCCATACGCAACGATTCCCTCAGCAGAGGCTGTTCTGGGATCAGGAAAAGAGAGCTGATACGTAAGCTTTGGAATCATACCGCATAATCGAATAGTAGTTGATCCGTATAATCTACCGAAACTTTCCCACCTTGTACCAACCGTCCAAACAGCATCTCATCCACCAACGGATCTTTGATTTTCTCAGAAATCACACGCGAAAGCGGTCGGGCCCCCATTGCCTTATCGTATCCGATTTTGGCAAGGTATATTTTCGCCGCTTCGGTAAGAGAAACCTGTACTTTTTTCGTTTTGAGTTGTGTATTAAGTTGACGTATAAATTTATCCACGATACTCTCAACAACCCTTATCGGCAATGCCCCAAACTCGATGACACCATCCAAACGGTTACGGAATTCGGGGGTAAAAAATGACTTGAGTGCCTCATGTCGGGAAATCGAGCTATCTGCATTAAAGCCCATAACCGTACGTTCAGTAGCCCCGATATTAGAAGTCATAACCAATACAACATTCGAGAAATTGGCTTTAAATCCGGTATTGTCGGTGAGTGTTGCACTGTCCATGACTTGCAAAAGTACGTTGATTAAATCGGGATGCGCTTTTTCAATCTCATCGAGTAATAGAACCATATAAGGGTGTTTGCGTACGGTTTCAACCAAAAGTCCCCCCTGCTCAAATCCGACGTATCCGGGAGGGGCACCGATAAGACGGCTAAGGGCATGTTTCTCCATATACTCAGACATATCAAAGCGTTCGAAATAAATACCCATAATCTCTGCCAACGATTTTGCTAATTCCGTTTTTCCCACCCCTGTCGGACCGGAAAATAAAAATGAAGCGATCGGTTTTTGTGGTGCACTGAGACCTGCATAGGAGCGTTTAATCGATTTAACGACCTCTGAAACCGCGCTATCTTGACCGATAACCAGCGCTTTAAGATCGGATTCCAAAGAAGCAAGTTTTTCACGCTGGTCCACACCCATTTTAGAAGCAGGTACTCCCGTCATTTTAGAGATAATAGCTTCAATATCATGGGGAGTAATGGTGGTGCGTTTATGCGTTTTAAGATGAAAAGAGGCTCCTGCTTCATCGATCAAATCGATTGCCACATCAGGTAAAAAACGATCCGTTATGTATTTTTTGGAGAGTTCTACCGCTGAACGTAATGCTTTATCGGTATATTTAACCCCATGATGTCTTTCATAACGCGCGCGTAGTCCTTTAAGGATCAAAAAGCTCTCTTCTTCGCTCGGTTCACCCACCTCAATACGGGAAAAACGGCGACTGAGGGCACGATCTTTTTCGAAAACGCTTCGATATTCCGCATGCGTTGTCGCACCCATACATTTCAGTGCACCTGAGGCAAGTGCAGGCTTAAGCTGATTTGATGCATCCATACTTCCGCCACCAACGGCACCCGCTCCGACAATCGTATGTATTTCATCGATAAACAAAATTGCATTGGGGTGTTCTGCCGCCTCATCCATCACCGCTTTGAGTCGTTTCTCAAAATCACCGCGATATTTCGTTCCTGCCAGCATAGCCCCTAAATCAAGAGCAAATATCTCTGCATCTTCAAGCAACGCGGGGACATCTCCTGAGAGAATTCGAAGTGCTAACCCCTCAGCAATCGCTGTTTTACCGACACCCGGTTCACCGATGAGGAGCGGATTATTCTTCTTTCGACGGCACAGAGTCTGAATGGCACGCTCGATCTCATTTACCCGTCCGATAACAGGATCAATTTTCCCTTTTTTGGCTTGTTCGATCAAATTGATTGCATATTTTTGAAGTGCCCCTTCGCTACGAGAGTCTTCTGCTACACCCTCCAAATCACGGTGAGAAATCGCTTCGAGAATATCGACACGGCTGATCCCGTACTCTTCGAGGAGCATACACGCATAGGTATGACGCTCTTCATAGACCGCTGCGATCAGATCTCCCACATCGGCAGCCTCTTTTTGGGCACTTCGGACATGCTGCATCATCCCATCGATCATTCGAGCCAGTGCCACCGTCTCAAACGGCTCTTGTTCTGTATCATCGGGTAAAGGTTCCATCGTCTGCATCAAATACGACCCCAATGCTTCACGAATCAGTTCGACATCGGCACCGCAATTTCGGATAATGGCTTCCCCATCCGGGGAGTTAAGGAGTGCGAGTATCACATGCTCAATCGTAAGATACTCATGACGCTGATGCCTTGCAAATGCAATTGCTTTTTGAAAAATTGCGTTCAGTTCTGTACTTACCATAATTATGCCTCCTCCATTATCGCTTTCAACGGAAATCCGTTTTCACGAGCCAATACTCCGACTTGATGCACTTTCGTTTCAGCAACTTCATAGGGATAGACTCCACATAATCCTCGCCCTGATTTGTGTACTTCAATCATGATTCGATGTGCATCTTGAAAATTTTTTCGAAATAACTTCATCAAAATATCGACCACAAAATCCATAGATGTGTAATCATCATTGAGCAAAAAAACATTGTATTGCTTTGGATGTTCCAATGTAAGCTCTAAACTTGTCGAATGTTCGTGTTTTGGTCTCATAAACTATACCGAATCTTTTTAAATTTTTGCCGCATTCGTAAAATCATCGATAATCGCATCAGCACTTTCTAAACCGATTGAAATACGGATAAGTCCGGCAGTTATACCTAAAAATTCTTTAGTTTGCTCATCAAAATCGCGATAGATCGTTGATGCCATATGAAGACCTAAGGTACGGCTGTCACCGATATTTGCGGTAATGGTAATTAATTTAGAACGGTTAAGGAATTCAAACGCTCTCTCTTTAGACCCCATATCGATAGTTAAAAGTGTTCCGCATCCCTTTGCAAATTGTGTTCGATACCGTTCATGATGGGGGTGTGTCGGCAAGCAAGGGTGATTAATAACAAATCCTTTATCGCTTAATGCACGTGCGACACGCTCAACACTCTGAATAATGCGATCAAGGCGAAGCGGTAGCGTCTCCAACCCCAACATGGTAAGATAACTTCCGAATCCGTTAGCCGACATCCCTAAATCACGTAAAGCCCGTTTTTTAGCAACAGCAATCAAGGCCATTGACCCCATTTTTTGGATAAAAGGGTGGATATCACGATAACGCTCCCCTTTAAATTTATCTTCCCCCTCAGAAATTGCGCGGTAGACTACAGCTCCCCCTAATGCCGATGCGTTTCCGGTGATGATTTTGGTCGTCGAATAAACAACAACGTCCGCACCCAAAGCTATCGGTGCGATGCAAAGCGGAGTACACGTATTATCGACCATGAATGCGACACCGTAAGTTTTAGCGATATCGGCAATTTTTCCGATATCGGGTAAACGCATATTTGGATTACCGACACTCTCTAAAAAAATAATTTTAGTAGCCGTATTAATGGCACCTTCAATCGCTTCTAGCTCATCCACATCAAAAAAATGGGTGGTTATCCCAAAGCGGGTTAATGTCTCAGAAAAATACGAATAGGTTCCTCCAAAGAGCCCTCCGATGCTGATAATTTCATCTCCTGTTTTTAAGAGACTGAGGGTTGCCATCGCGGTAGCACCCATACCTGAAGATGCCGCAATCGCACCGATCCCACCCTCCATTGAGGCTAGAATCTGTTCCAACTGGGCCGATGTCGGATTTCCGACGCGGGCATAAAGGGGCTTTTTTATCGACCCTTCAAATATCCCCTCGCCGGTCTCACTGCTACCGTATCCAAATGATGCGGAATTAACCATCACGGGGCTCACTGGCCCCTCTTTTTTTCCCACTTGCTGAACAATGCGGGTTGTAAACTCTTCAAAGCGATTCATCATCAAACCTGTATTAAAATGAGGCAATTATAACCTAAAAGGCTCTCTCCTTGTCTAAACGAATTTTCGTAACCGCAACCAACACCGATATCGGTAAAACTTATACCTCCCGATTACTCATCAGTGCGTTCACAAAGTTAGGTTTTCGCATCGGTGTCTATAAACCGATTGAAACGGGTGTAACAACCCTTCCTGCGGATGGAAGTACCCTTTTTCACACAGCTTTACTCCACAATCCAAATTTAGCATCTTTGACGTTAGAGGATATCGTCACGCTTCAATTGCCACTTCCCGCAGCCCCTTTTATAGCCAATGAAGGGAAAAACATTGATTTATCCCTTTTTGAAACCGCTTTGAAAAAAATTGAGGCCCTTTGCGATCTTGTTATTATTGAAGGTGCGGGAGGATTAATGGTTCCGATCGATGCCGAAAAGATGATGATCGATTTACCGCGCTATTTCAATGCCTCAACACTTTTAGTTACCCACTGCAATCTCGGATGTATTAACGATACTTTACTGAGCATTAAAGCTCTTGAGGATGCTGATGTGCCTCATATAGTGGGTTTCAACTGTCGTCCCAAAGATACCGCATTCGATACCACGTCACTCCCCTATTTTACTTATCGATTTGACCGTATTTACCGAATCGAGAACGATATAGATGCTATAGCCAAAGCACTTTTAGATACAATTTCACCACAATAAGGAGAGAGTATGCGCCATTTAATTCGAACGGATGACTTTACCATTACCCAAATAGAAGATGTTTTAAAAGATGCAGAAGATTATTTGTCAGGTAATTTTTACAACATCCTCAAAGAAAAAATCATTATTACCCTCTTTTTTGAAAATTCTACCCGCACGAAAAGTTCCTTTGAAATTGCCGCAAAACGCCTTGGCGCCGAAGTGGTTCATTTAGATGTTCAAAAAAGCTCTACCCAAAAAGGGGAAAGTTTGGTGGATACCGCTCTGAACCTTGACGCTATGGGGCCCCATGCGATGATTGTCCGTCATGCCCATGCCGGTGTCCCGAATATTCTGGCCGAACATACCCATGCCGCTATTATCAATGCAGGTGACGGCGCACATGCCCATCCGACGCAAGCACTTTTGGATCTTTTTACCCTGCGCCGCCACTTTGGAAATATCCAAGGTAAAAAAATCGCCATCGTCGGTGATATCAAAAATTCCCGTGTCGCCAACAGCAATATCGAACTCCTAACCCGTTTCGGAATGGACATCACCCTTGTGGCACCACCGCATTTTCTCCCTGATAGCAACTTAAAAATGACTCATAATCTCCACGATGTTATCGATCATGTTGATGCTATTATGAGTTTACGCACGCAAACAGAGCGTCATTCACATCAAACCTACGGTTCCCTCAAAGATTACGCCAGTGATTTTTGTATCACGAAAGAGCTTGTCGGTAATCGAGACCTAATTCTCCTCCATCCGGGGCCGGTACATCGCAATATCGATATTGATGATGCGATGCTCAAAGATTCACGTTGCAAAGTCTTAGAGCAGGTACGAAACGGTGTCGCCATCCGTATGGCGGTCCTTAAAGCCCTTATCGCCTGATGACTCAACGGTTAAGTTCCCTCGTTTCAGCGGGAATCCCCTGTTTTTTTTATACCGACTTCTCAGGAAAACATCTTCATAGCTTTACCTTAGAAGAGATGCAAGCACACGACATTGAATTTGCTTTTCATCGTCCGCCCGATTACACCAACACACCGCACAAACCTTTTTACTTCCCTATTTCATTAGAACGGTATCGAGAAAAATTTGAAGCGATACAAGAACATATACGCAGCGGTAATACCTATTTACTCAATTTGACACAACCGACTCCTATAGAATCTGATTACACGTTAAAAGAGATCTATACAATGGCACATGCCCCCTATAAACTGCGGGTAAAAGATCAATTTGTCTGTTTCTCTCCGGAAGCCTTTATCACAATCGAGGGAAATACCATCCACACCTATCCGATGAAAGGGACGATAGACGCATCCCATCCCGATGCCGTCAATGCCATTTTAACTAACCCTAAAGAGCTTGCGGAACATACGATGATCGTTGATCTCCTCCGCAATGATTTAAGTATCGTCGCCAAAGAGATACGAGTAGAGAGGTTTCGCTATATTACGACTATTGATACCGGAAACAAAAAATTACATCAAGTAAGTTCTCATATTTCGGGTACCTTAGAGAGTAACTGGAGAGAAAATGCAGGGGAACTGATAGGTGCACTTTTACCTGCAGGAAGTATTAGCGGAACCCCTAAGCGTAAAAGTGTTGAAATTATAGAAGCGGTCGAAGGGTATGAGCGTGGATACTTTACAGGAGTATTTGGTCATTTTGACGGACAAAATCTTTACTCTGCCGTAGCCATTCGCTTTATTGAAAATATTGACGGTACACTTATTTATAAAAGCGGCGGCGGCATTACTGCAGAGAGTGATCTAATGGGTGAATACAACGAAATGGTTGATAAAATCTACATTCCTTAACGAATACTCACCTGCGATTTTAGTTTCTGAAGTGTTTTAGGCCCAATCCCTTTAACATTCATCAACTCGTCTACACTTTTAAAGTGGCCGTGAGATTTTCGGTATTTCAGTATCTCTTGGGCTTTTGTCGGACCGATCCCATAAAGTGTTTGCAGCTGCGCCGAATTTGCCTTATTAAGATTAATAGCACCGAATGTAAGTGAAAAAAAGAGAAGAAGGATTGTTATTATTCTAACCATTTCTAACCTTTAAGAATAAAGTATTAGATTGTAGCTTGAATTAATCGCATTGTCAAACAAATATTTATCATAAAATTAAAAGTATTGATTATTAAGCAAGTGATTGGATTTAAAAAGAAGAGTAAGAAGGGTAAATCTGAGGCCAGGCGGCGACCTACGTTTCCACACCTGAAAGATGCAGTATTATGAGCGATGAGGGTCTTAGCTTCCGGGTTCGGAATGGGACCGGGCGTTTCCCCCTCTCTATAGCCACCTGAACACTCAGAAAG
>JAGXFM010000009.1 GCA_024637215.1 Sulfuricurvum sp. | reverse complement strand
ACAAACCAGGATCTAAACCAAAAGTGTATCCTTTATCTTTTGATAAACCATTATCTACAGCCCATCTTCTATTTCCATCGGGAATTATTCCGATATGGTTTGGTATTCTCATATTATCACCCTTTAATTATGATGCTAATTAAAATCTTAAGTACAACGCTTCATACTGATTGGTCTTGTTGAAACTAGTGGAGTCTTTCTTGCTATTTTTTTTAAATAATTTGTGTTGTCTAAAGCCTATCCAGAGTGCTACTCATCCTATTTTAGCGTTTATACTTTCTATATAGCATATGTCTTCACAACACTGCTTCGATTGGATTTACTACAATCATCGAACACGATTTCTTTACATCTGCTCTATATAATATTCATAATAACTAACAAAAGTATAACATTTTAGCTCTTGCATATAATAATTAGTTAAAATATTTAATAACATTTTATGTGTGCATAGTAGAAATCAATTGAATGGTCATATTAGGAATAAGCTATAAAAAAAGTTGATATGAAGTGATAGGTAAAAGGGAGGTAAAAATCAATCGGGCAAATTTAGGCTGCTTGAAGTTGATCTGGCTATTCGCCCAATCGGCTACGCCAAGATTTTTACGAAAAACTGCAGAATTTAACTCCGCGCTTGACAACAAGAAATAACCTCAATTCTTGGGTATACATCTTTATCGATGTTATTTCATCACTACGGTAAGCATTTGGGGACGTCACATTTGAAAGTAAGTCGTTCAATTGATATTTTTGGGTTGGGTGACATTTTGGGTGACACTGGACAAAAAATAGGATTGAAAGTAGGAGCTTGACTTGATGAAAGCCCTTAAATACTGGGGTTTGAATGGTGGTCCCAACAGGACTCGAACCTGTGACCACTACCTTGTCGAGGTAGTGCTCTACCAACTGAGCTATAAGACCATCATAATTAATGCAAGATCGAAATTATAGCCGCGTAGAAGTTAAATGTCACTTAACTCTTACACGACTGTGGTCGAAAGTTTAAAATCAATAGCCATACTACAGCGACATCGATCATCACATCGGCAAAATTAAAAACTGCAAAGTTAAAACCGCAATGCCAATAAACATAATCGACCACCCCACCATGGATAAAACGATCGTACACATTGGAAAAGCCCGCACCTACCATAATACCGACAGGAAGGATAAAACAGTTTTTTCTAAGCCAAAGGGTATATCCGATCACTCCCGCTAAAAGGGAAATCTGTATCCATTTAAGACCCTCTTCCAAAAAGGCGAACATGGAGAAGGCTACCCCACGATTGTACACGAGGATAAGATCGATACACTCGGTGTAATACCGAAATCCCTCGACAAAAAGCCATTTAATATTTTGATCGACAATAAAAATTCCCAGTGCCGCTAAAACAAGAATAGAGAGAGATTTAAGCATTGAGCGCTTTCTCGAAAAAGCTAACCAATTTTTCCATTGCTCGCTCCATCACTTTGGCATCTTTCCCCTCTAATAAAATACGAAGTTTATTTTCCGTACCCGAATATCGGATTAGATGACGCATGTGCTGGACTTCTACTGCTTCGAGTTCAGTTGAGAGTCCCTCAATCTGATCAAGCGGTTTTTTAACTTTAACTTTGATATTAACTAGCTTTTGAGGATAGAGCTTAAACGGTCTGAGCACTTTACTTGCTTTTTTTCCTGAAGTAAGAAGTAACGCTAAGATTTGAAGCGCACTCACTAATCCGTCACCTGTTTTGGCGTAATCGTGCATGATGATATGACCGCTTTGCTCTCCCCCGAAGTTAATACCGTTTTCACGCATCACTTCCAATACGTATTTATCGCCGACGTTGGAGCGGAAGAGTTTAAGCCCATTCTCACTCATCGTATCCTCTAGTGCTTGATTGCTCATAACGGTAGCGACGATTCCATCCCCTTTAAGCTGTCCGCTTTGGTGTAGAAAGAGCCCCAATGCCCCTAAAATCTGATCACCGTCTACTTCATCTCCGTTTTCATCAACAACGATAAGGCGGTCGGCATCTCCATCCAGCGCAAGACCTATATCGGCACGATATTGTTTCACTGCTTCACGTAAATCTTTCGTATGAAGCGCTCCGCACCCCTCATTGATGTTAAATCCGTTGGGTTTATCGTGCAGTACGATCACTTCGGCACCCAGTTCTTCGAGGACAGTCGGTCCTACTTTATACCCCGCACCGTTGGCGGTATCTAAAACGATGCGAAGCCCTTGAAGGGTTAAATCGCGGCAGAACGAATTTTTGAGCTGAACGATATAGCGACCGATCACGTCGTCGATCCGTTTTGCGCTACCGATCTTTTTCCCTGTCACCTGCCCCTCTTCAAGACGGGCTTTATTATGGGCTATCGCTTCGATTTGCGCTTCGATATCTTCGGAGAGTTTGTTTCCGTGGGCATCAAAAAATTTGATTCCGTTGTCTTCATACGGATTATGGCTTGCAGAGATCATAATCCCAGCATCACAACGCATATTCTCCGTCAAAAATGCGATGGCAGGGGTAGGCATCGGACCGATTTGTACCACATCGTATCCGACCGCGGTGAGTCCGGTGACAATTGCATTTTCGATCATATAGCCGCTCCGTCGCGTATCTTTTCCCACTAAAATCTTTTTGGTTCGGGAATGGGCACTAAAATAAATACCTGCCGCCATCGCTACCCGCATCGCCAATTCTGCCGTTAAAAATGAGCCCGCTTCTCCGCGTACTCCGTCGGTTCCAAACAATTTCATTCCGTTTTCTCCCTAAAATATTGATAATTTAGTTACACTCTATAAAATTTAACTTAATTTTAATTATCTTTAAGGTAGTATTCTACCCTAAAAAAAATTCGACAAGGATAAATGCCATGGCAAACCATAAGTCAGCATTGAAACGTATCCGTCAGACGGAAAAGCGTACAGAACGCAACCGATTCTATCGCACACGTATTAAAAACATTGTTAAAGCAGTCCGTACTGCAGTAGATGCAGGAAACAAAGAAGAAGCGCAAGCTGCTCTTGTTATTGCTAACGCCAACCTTCATAAATATGTCAGCAAAGGTGTCTTGAAAAAAGAGACTGCTGCACGTAAAGTAAGTCGTCTTCACCTCGCTGTTAACGCTATAGCAGCTTAAGCCTAACCCTTCGGGGTAGCTTTCCTTCTTTAACTGTATTTCTCAAAACGCCTCTTTTAGGACACACTTATGTTATCCGATAAACTTACCCCTTTTATCAACCGTTACAACGAATTGACCGAACTTCTCAGTTCTCCCGATATCGGCAATGACATCAAACGGATGACCGATCTTTCGAAAGAACAATCGGCAATCCAAGCGATTGTCACCAAAGCAACCGAATACAAAAAACTTCTTGATGATATCGAAGAGAATAAATCACTCGCGTTTGATGCGGAACTCGGTGATCTTGCAAAAGAGGAGATTCGAGCACTTGAACCGCTCGTTGCACCGCTCGAAGAGGAGATCAAAAAACTTCTTATCCCAAGCGACCCCAATGACAAACGGAATATTTATATCGAACTTCGTGCGGGAACAGGTGGAGATGAAGCAGCAATTTTTGTCGGCGATTTGTTTAATGCCTATGTCCGTTATGCAGATGTAAAGGGGTGGAAAATCGAGCTCATGAGTACCAGCCCCTCCGATGCAGGTGGCTTTAAAGAGATTATCGCCCTTATCAAAGGGGAGCAGGTTTACTCCCGCCTTAAATACGAAGCGGGAACCCACCGTGTTCAGCGTGTCCCAGCAACGGAATCCCAAGGACGGGTTCATACCTCCGCTATTACCGTCGCCGTGATGCCCGAAGTGGATGATGTTGAGATCAATATCAATGAAAGCGATCTTAAAATCGACGTAATGCGCTCAAGCGGATGCGGCGGGCAAAGTGTCAATACGACCGACTCCGCCGTACGGATTACCCATATCCCAAGCGGTATCGTCGTCAACAACCAAGATGAAAAATCGCAGCATAAAAATAAAGATAAAGCGATGAAAATCCTCAAAGCCCGTTTGTATGAGATGCAGATGCAAGAGGCCAAAGAGAAAGAGATGAATGAGCGTAAAGAGCAAGTGGGAACGGGGGATCGTTCAGGGCGTATCCGAACCTACAACTACCCTCAAAACCGCATCTCCGATCACCGCATCACCCTCACCCTCTATCGTCTTGAAGAGATTATGCAGGGGGGATTGATGGATGATATTATCGATCCCCTTATCGCGGATGCTCAGGCACAGATTATGGAGAGAGCGGGATTATAATTTCTTCTATGTACTTTTCTGTTTAGTCAGAAAAGTACCAAAAGATCATACCGTAATCCAAGAACGCTCGTTCCTCTAGGCACTACTGCCTTCGGAACGGCTCTTTGTATTGGATTACGGGGCTTATTCTCTCCAGTACGTCTCAAAAACCCCTTTGACTTCCCCTTTGAAAGTAATCGTCCCCTCTTCGAGTCCCAAGTAGAGCGTCTCTCCGCTTTTCGGATAGACACGAGCATTCTCTGCAACTGCGTTTTCAATCGATGCACGATAAAAACATGCCGCCATCCCTGTTCCGCATGCTAACGTCTCATCTTCAATACCGCGTTCATAGGTTCGTACCCTCATACTTCCATCCGCATTCACCGTTGCGATGTTCACATTGGCATTGTACTTGTGACGAAGCTCCCGTGCCATCGAAATATCAAAATGTTCCATACCGGCATCAAAAGTGACCAGATGAGGAACCCCCGTATCGATCAGCCACCATCGCATCTCATGCTCTAAAATGGCATCATTAATAACAAGCGGAGGGGTCAAATCACTTTGAACCATATCTCCCTCGATGGAAGCTTTTATCAGCCCCGCACCCGTTAAGAACTCCATACTCTCACCTGCTAGTCCAAAACGATGCGCATAATGGGCACATGCACGACTTCCGTTTCCGCACATCGACGCGGTAGATCCGTCGGCATTGTAAAATTCCCATTCAAAATCATGGCTCTCATGGGGGATCAGAACAATCAGACCATCGGCTCCGATACCGTTTTGACGATCGCAGAGCGTTCGGGCAAGGCCTGAACGATCCGCTCCATGGAAAGTATGAAAGATAACAAAATCGTTGCCGCTGGCACAGTATTTAGCGATTTGAAGCATGAGATAATCCTTTGGATTAATAATAACGGTAATTATACCTTAGGAGCGGGATAGAGCACTTTAATAGTGTCAACAAACTGTTCACACTCACGCTGGAGGTGTTTGAGATTGGAGGAGTTATCGATCACCCACGTTGCACGCGCTTTTTTCTCATCGATATCCATCTGACTCTCGATACGGCGTAACGACTCCTCTTGGGAAAACCCGTTACGTTTCATAAACCGCTCTAACTGCAATGCTTTGGGGGTATAGACGACGACGGAATTTTTGATCGGGTACGACGACGTCTCGAAAAACAGGGGAATATCAATCAGATAGGGATATTTGAGCTTATCTTGTTTTTCGCTTTGCTCTTCGATAGCAACACGGATTTTCGGATGGAGAAAAGTTTCCAACTCTTTTTTCGCTTCCGGATCGGCAAAAATTATTTTCCCCAATGCGCTTCGATCGACTTTTCCATTTTTAACAAACTCATCACCGAATCGTCCGACTACCCAAGCACCGTTTTCTTCCAAAATACGGTGGGCTATCGTATCGGCATCGATGATACGAAGACCGTTTAATCCCAATAAAGAGGCAACAGTACTTTTCCCTGTCGCTATTCCTCCTGTGAGTGCAATGGCATACTCAAATGCCATTAGTTGCGGATAATGCCCAAATAATTTTGACGAACATACTGCGGCATAGCAAATGCGGCGATATGGACATCGCAGTTGTAATAGTAATGCCCTTCCAATAAATCACTGCGCTGTAAAATCAGATCCGCCGTCGGATGATACTCTTTAGAACAAAGCAATAACGTTGAGCCGTCTTCGAGGTGATAGGGCATAATGATTTTAAAATAGTTACCCAAAATCTGCATGAGTTTCGTATTGCCTGCCACATCATCCAAATGGGGATGTTTACAAACCATCAGGGCATCCTCTTTTAAAAGTCGATTGATATGCGCGAACACCGCACTATCATCACTTAACGTATCCAAAAGTAACACGTCCACACTCTTGTCACTACCGCCGCGCAATGCTCCGAGAAGATCATCGACACCCGCATACGCTGCATCTGCTTCACGATAACGTTCCATTTCCGTTTTAAGGGGATCGGGTTGATGGGTGAGAACCATAACCGAACGGGGATTTTTATGAGTACACATTGCGATATGTGTCGTCATTTCAGGATAAATAAATGTCTTCATTATGTTCTTCTCTTCTCATTTATATAGGGAATTTTTCAGCGATTGTAACACGCAGAGATTAAAACGCATTGAATATTCCATTTCGTATACAAAGATTAAAGAAAAGGAGAAAAATATTCGTTATAATTTAGTCAAATTTATATCACAAACTGGAGTTATCGAATGTGTGCTGAAAAAATTCAACGTTTTTTGATGGCAATTGTATTGACTGTTGCCATGTTCTTGTTTGCCGATGGTCAAATGCTCTACGCTATGATTCTTCAAACTCTCGTTATTGTGATGGTTATCGGATGGGCTTTATTCGATTTTTGCCTTTCATTGTGGGTTTTCAAAAAAGTTTTCGGAAAATGTCCCCAAAAAGATTAATCCCCTAAATTTCCCCTAACCACTCTTTCGTTATAATTCCCTCATTACATACAGATGAGGGACTTCATGAGCCAAATCAGCTACAAAGATGCCGGTGTCGATATCGACGCGGGTAACAGTTTTGTCGAAAATATCAAACCACTTGTTAAATCGACAGCTATTCCCGGTGTTCTCGGCGGAATCGGTTCATTCGCAGGAGCATTTGAACTTCCGAGCGGGTACCGTGAACCAGTCATGCTCGCGGCAACGGACGGTGTCGGAACGAAACTCAAACTCGCTATCGATTCGGGTATCCATAACACGGTCGGAATCGATTTGGTCGCGATGTGTGTTAATGATTTGATCTGTAACTTCGGAACACCCTCTTTTTTCCTCGATTATTACGCAACCGGAAAACTCGATGTCACTGCCGCAACAGCCGTTGTCAGCGGTATCGCTGAGGGGTGTCGTCAGGCAGAATGTGCCCTTATCGGCGGTGAAACGGCGGAGATGCCGGGAATGTATCACAGCGATGATTACGATTTAGCCGGATTTGCCGTCGGTATCGGCGAGAAAAGCGAACTTGATCGTAGCAATAAAGTAGCCACTGGAGACATCCTCATCGCATTACCGAGTTCAGGACTCCACTCTAACGGATTCTCATTGGCACGTAAAGTGTTGTTTGAAAAAATGGGGATGAAGTTCGAGGATGAGTTCGAAGGAAAACCTTTGATCGAAACTCTTTTGACGCCGACACGCATCTACGTCAAAACATTTAAAGCGCTCAAAGATAAAATCCAAGCCCTCGCCCATATCACAGGTGGCGGAATCGTCGAAAACTTCCCTCGTGTCCTCCCTGAGGGGCTACGTGCCGTTATCACCGAATCCTCTATCCGTGTTCTTCCTATCTTCGAACTCATCGGTCAACACGTTGAACGGTCTGAGATGTTCCGCGCATTTAACATGGGGGTCGGAATGATCCTCGTCGTGAAAGAAGCGGACGTTGCCGATGTATTAGCGTCAACGGATGGATACGTTATCGGTCATCTCGAAGCGGGCAAACGCGAAGCGGTACTCGTCTAACATCTGATGTTACACACTAAAACGAATACATCCGTTTTAGTGGCAGGGACAAATGTCCCTACAACCCCCTAAAGTTCATTTTTCTAACCCTCTCTCCCGTATAACTCATTATATAACTCCATCGCATACCGATCCGACATACTCGCGATATAGTCGCTGATGACACGATGCGGGTTGCGTCGATCAGACTGCTCCAGATAGTAACGCGGCAACATCTTCGGCTCTTCCATCAATGCGTTAAACAATCCGATAATCGCCTGTTTTCCCGCAAACATTTTTCGCATAATGTGTTTGTGCTGATAGAGTTCCTGATAGAGAAGCTTTTTGAGTTTTTTGATCTGTGTCTCCAACTCCGGTTCAAATCCGATTACTATCGGCTCGGAGGCAGGTATAACCGATGCTAACACACGGCTGTTATCGATTTTATCACGAGAGTGTTCAAGGAGCGAGTAGACGAGATGGTTGATAAGGTGGGAACTGAAGCGGTAACGAAACATTTCATCTTCGTCTTCATGTATCCCCTCATCGTACACTTTTTGCAAAATTGTCTGAATCAGTTCGGAGGATCGGAGGGTTTCAAAGCTAATCAATCCCGAAGCAACCCCATCATCGATATCGTGGCTGATATAAGCGATCTCATCGGCACGATCGACGATCATCGCTTCGATGCTGGGATGGGTATCGAGGGCAAATGCGTCTCGTATCTCTTGGGGTAAAAACGATTTGCTATAAGGATAAGAATGCTTTAGTATCCCCTCGAGTGTTGCATAGGTGAGGTTAAGACCCAAAAATGCTTTGTACCGTTGCTCTAGTTTTGTAACGACCCGAAAACTTTGGAAGTTGTGCTCAAATCCGCTCCCAAACCCCCGCTCCTTCAAACAAACATCAAGGGTATCGCCGCCGATATGGCCAAAAGGGGTATGACCCAAATCATGGGAGAGGGCGATGCTCTCGGCAAGTGATTCTTCAAGTCCCAAGTGAGAGGCAATGGAGCGGGCGATTTGGCTCACTTCAATACTGTGGGTGAGACGGGTACGAAAAAAATCCCCCTGCGAATTCAAAAATACCTGCGTCTTATACTCAAGACGGCGAAAGCTCCCCGAATGAATAATACGATCACGATCCCGAGCGTATGGGGAGCGAAAATCGTCACTAATCAGATAAAAACGTTGATTTGGGAGCACGAAAACCCTTTTAAATAGTATGGCACCATTATATCAAGGGAATATACATTCAAAAATAATATTTTTTTACACTAAATTAACACTTCTCTTTTACAATGGTGTTTCGATTCTCCTTCGATAGTTTGACCGAAACGCTCCTCCTTCGTGTTTCGGTTTTCTATGATTCCGCCCCTTGAACGATTAACCTCTCAGGCCTTGTGATACTCATACTTAAGCTATCTTTGGTACAATTTCACTCTCTCAAAAACTGGACAGTTGGCCGAGTGGTCGAAGGCGCACGCCTGGAACGCGTGTATAGGGCAACCTATCTAGGGTTCGAACCCCTAACTGTCCGCCATATAAATCAAAACCCCCGATAAAAATTCTTGTATTCTCGAAGTTTTTTTTGCTAAAACTCAAATACACCCATCATTAAATATAAAATTTATGCTCTTTACTATTTTAATAACTCATCGATCCTGCGTTAATCAATCCAATCGAAACGGAGAGAAATGCCATTAAGAGACCCACGGAAACATCTCCGGCATTGATATGATTTTTAACTGAAAACTTACCGCCCAAGCGAGTAAGGATAAAAGCAAAAAGTAACTGAATAGCCATAGCCACCACTGCCCACATTGCAAAATCATCATACGAAACCGAGTGAACCAGTGCGCTGTAAAGAGGAATACTCAACCCTAATACCGCGCCGCCGAGACCGAGTGCAGAGGCGGTGTTGTTCTCTTCAAAAATCATTTTATAATCATCATAAGGGGTGACTTTCGCATAGAGAAAAAGAAAGATTCCGAAAACCGCCATTGCCGTTACGAAATAGAGGCCGAAAGAGAAAAAATAGTCTACAAACATTACTGTTCCTTGTTAATTTGGTATGACATCGTATCTAAAAAAAATTAATGGTTACAATCGTTATACCATCATTAGTGCCGTTGCCGTAAATGCCCCGACTGAAATCAGATAATAGATCACGACAAATCTGAAAAGCCTAATATTTCCAAAAAAGAGCACCAATGCAGCTTTGGCAAAAGAGTTACTGATAATAGCGATAAGAATACCATACTGTGCCGTAGTCGCATTAAGACCGTTCTTAGCCAAAGAGGAGAGAGAAAGAATAATCGCATCGACATCGGCAACCCCTGAAACCATAGCAACTGCATACACACCCATATCACCTACATAACGGTTAGAAAGAGTTATTAGAGCAAGTGTAGCCCCAAATACTAATCCCATAATCAACGCTTCTTTAATGCTAAACGGATTTTTAAACTCAATATTTTGAGGTATCTCTTCGTGTTTAGAGGTGAAATATAGCATACCGATGTACCCATATCCCGCAATCGATCCCATCACAATAGGGAGGATAAAAGCTTTAGTAAGCGTGGGGTTAATCACCCACATCTCTATTCCCGCACGAATAAGCATCATAGAAGATGCTAAAATAATTCCGAGCGCCAAATTTTTTACTAAAAATCCATTTTCGTGAACCCGCCTCGCCATACTCATTGCCACGGCGGTTGAAGAGACTAATCCTCCAAAAACACCGGCCACTACAATACCGTGAGTAGCGCCTAAAATACGAATGGCTATGTAGCCGAAAAAAGAGATCCCTGCAACTAAAACGACCATAATCCAGATACGATACAAATTGATAAGGCCCATCGGGTCAATAGGATGATCGGGGAGAATGGGGAGGATGACAAATGTCATAATCATGAATAAGATAGCGGCAGCAAGATCTTTTTTCGTGATCGTCTGCTCATACTCTTTAACAGTATCTTTGATGTTCAGCACAAATAAAACGATAATCGTAATAAATACCGAAAAGATAGGGAGCGAAAAATTGAGCATTCCCCCGATAACAAAAGTCACAAGTGCGGCAAACTCTGTCGTCGCCCCTTTCTCAGGAATTGAGATGCTATTAACGATATACGCGGCAATAAGTAAAAGTCCCATCATAACGGATGCAATCAGAAAAAAATAGGGGGAGAAAGCGCTAAACCATGCTGATAAATACCCAAAAAGAGCAATCATGGAAAAAGTCCGTGCCCCTCCAAAATCTTGGACTTTATGTGAATAAATAGTATGCATTTCGCGCTGCAATCCAATCAAAAAGCCTAAGACTAAAGAGAGAATACTGTTTTGAATGAATAACGGTTCCATTACACTATCCTCACCATCTCGTTTAATTCTATTATAGCGCCTATTGAAGTAAACAATTCTTTTCTAGACTTGCTTCATTTACAAAAGAGATTATTATAATAAAAAATTTGGCTACAATACTTCTCATATCAATCTAAGAGAACCCTTATTATGATCCCTGTAAATTTAATACTCACCATTGTAGGATTATTGTTTATTCTAATCTTACTCGTCGCACTTTATGTCTGGAACAGTAAGAGCAAGCCCGTCGCTAATGATCCGAAACACATCGAAACGTTTGAGTCTTTAAGCGATATTATTAAAAATAGATCTTCAAGTAGCAGAGAACTTCATCATGCTGTTGACGTGATTTTAAATCGCTTTGGAACGATGACTTCACATACGATAGGCAAATACAAAGCTTTGCTTGAAACACTCTGCGTGCATCCCCACACCAATTCTCAACTTATACTCCGTTTTGAAAAAACACTTCGAACAAACAATCCAAACTATTCACATGATATTGAACAGTCTCTTGCCCGAGGACTTGCAGCTAGAGGGTAATCTTACCGTAGACGGTATGCAATCGGCACGCTTATCCGTACCGATTTTTTCGGTTTCGGGAATTCCGTCGCAGAACTTTCAATCAGATCCTTTGCCGCATCGTCTAAGAGTTCAAATCCGGAACTTTGAGAGATTGTGATTTGGCTTATTTCGCGATTGCTCCCGAGGGTAAATGTGACTGTCGTCTCTCCTTGCTGTTTTAAGCGTAAAGCATTTTTAGGATATTTGAGCCGTTCAGCTAAAATAGAGCGAATACGCCCCAAATTCTCTTCTTCGTAATTTTCTTCTACTTTCGGGGGGGGTGCTTTAGGGATAACAACAGTCGCCGCTTCCGGTGTTTTAGAAGCCACAGGAGCGGGGGCCTCCACTTTCGAGACTATTGACGGTGTAGGAATATTCGACTTAATTTCCATTGTCGCACGAGGCTTCAGGGTCTCTACTCTTCGCGGTTCAAGCACCGGTTCTTTTGGTTCGATCGGTTTGAACTTGGGCTGTTGCACGCTAGGCTGTCTCTT
>JAGXFM010000052.1 GCA_024637215.1 Sulfuricurvum sp. | reverse complement strand
TGTGTATAAGAGACAGATACTTCGCCATCATAGCTTTTGAGGGCATCTTTGAGGAAAAAACTGTTCCCCAAACTCTTGGACATTTTCTCACCGCCGATGGTGACGAATCCGTTATGCATCCAGTAACGTGCGAGTTCATGGTTCGTCGCACAGCGGGTTTGCGCCGCTTCGTTTTCGTGGTGGGGGAAGAGGAGATCCGCTCCGCCGCCGTGGATGTCGATGGCATAGTCGCCGACATGGGGACTCACGTAGCGCTCGATCATCGCCGAACACTCCAAATGCCACCCCGGACGACCGCGACCAAACGGTGAATCAAACGCAACCCCCTCATCATGTACCGCTTTCCAAAGGGCGAAATCGGCTTCATGGCGTTTTTCGGAGACTCTCTCGACACGGCTGACGTTCTCCATACTTTGACGGTTGGAGAGGGAGAGGTAGTTTGTATCGCTTTGGGTATCGAAATAGATATCGCCGTTGCTGATGGTATAGGCGTGTTTTTTGTCGAGGAGGCGCTGAATCATCTCCGCCATCGCATCGATCGATTCGGTCGCTTTAGGCTCTAGGGACGGTTTTTGGACGCCGATGGCTTCCATGTCGCGGGTGTACGCAGCCGTGTAGCGCTGTGCGATCTCGGTTGTACTGATCCCTAACTCACGCGCTTTATTGATAATCTTATCGTCGATATCGGTGATGTTGCGGGCGAAGAGGACGTCATACCCCTCGGCTTCCAAAACACGGCGTAACAGATCAAACACCAAGGCACTCTTAGCGTGTCCCAAATGGGCATCGTCATAGACCGTCGGGCCGCAGACGTAGAGGGAGACTTTCCCCTCTTGGAGCGGTATAAAAGGTAGTTTTGTTTTTTGGATGCTGTCGTATATGGTCATGGGTTTCCTGCTAATTTATCGTATCCATTGTATCAAAAAGGTGTTTAAAGTATAAAAAGCCACTCCGAAACCGAGCGTTCCGAGGATAAAATAGAGGCTGAAACGGGTTTTTAAAAGGTCAAAAAAGATCTTCCATCCTACCGCTTGAATGGTGAGGATAAACTGCACCGCACCGCCGATACTCCCCGCCAATGCCAAACCTGCCGCCCCCATCGACTGCATCAAAATAACGGAAAAAATCAGATTGATCACGAGGGAGATGACGGCAATCTTCGCCGCTTTGAGGTGTTTGTGCTGGGCGTAGAGGTACATCGAAAAGAGTTTTGCCAACCCGAAAGGGATAAGCCCCACCATGTACATTTGGAGTACTCTTGCGGTGTTGAGGGTATCTTCGATATCAAACGCTCCCCGCTCAAACAACAGCCAAATGATCGGTTCCGCGAGCAAAATCCCCCCCAAGACTGAGAGACCCAGCAGGGCGTTGAGAAGCCAAAACGATTTATGAAGGTTCTCGAAAGCGAGATCATTATTGCCGTTATTGATCGCTTTGGCGATTCTAGGAAACAGCGCCGTAGTGATGGCGAGGGCGATGATGGCGAAGGGGAGCTGAAAAATACGGTTGGCGTAAAAGAGATACGATACCGACCCCGCCGCCAAAAACGAGGCGAGAGAGGTGTCGATAAACGAGGCGATTTGCGCCGTGGAGTTCCCGACGACCGAGGGGATAAAGAGCGATTTGAATTTCGATTCCTCTTCTTTGACATCTTTTGTTTTACGGTATTTCCATCCGCCGACTAACACTTTCATCAACCCTTGCTTGCGGATTGCATAGAGGTGGGTAGCCACTTGGAGAAGCCCTCCGATGAGGATGGAGAAACTGAGGGCATAGACGATGGTTTGGGGGTCGGAGTTGGTAAAGAGGATCAAGGCGGTAATCATCGCGATGTTGAGCCAGACGGTCGAAAATGCGGTGGTGAAAAAATGCTCTTTGTGTTGGAGCAGTGCCCCTAAAAAGGTGACGATAAAGATGAGATCCAAATACCAAAAATTGATCGCGGTGAGGGGGGCAGTTTTGGAGATAAGATCATGTCCCCAATCCCACGCCAACATTTTGGTGAAAAATCCCGGGAAGAGGGTGACGAGAAAAGAGAGGAAAACGATAAACACCATAAAACGGATAAAGATAGCGACGGCAAAGACACTTTTTTGGTTCGAGGCGATGTAAGAGGGCATAAAACTTTGGGTAAACGAACCCTCCGCGAAGATACGGCGAAAGAGATTCGGGAATTTAAACGCCATTAAAAAGATATCGCTCCACATGTTCGCACCCAACACGGACGTCATTAAAATATCACGTCCTAGCCCCGTAACACGGGAGATGAGGATACCAAAAGAATTGGAGAATATCGATTTAAACATAGTTTATATCAAGCCCTAAATATAGATTTGATGCAATTTTAGCTGATATGGGATTAAAAGTAATCGGAGTAATGTATTTTGTCATTCCAGCGAAGGCAGGAATCCATCTTTTAAAGGTTATAAATAAATTGGTCAATTTAGAAGCTGAAAACGTATCAATATGACAACGCTTGTCACGAGAGCTACCAATTTTATTATTACTTAAATTGCACAAAACAACAGTGATTATGCTAAACTCTTCCTTCATTTATTGAAGGTTATATCTTAAAAATATAAGGAATTGAATGGTGAGCTTTTTTGCAGCAGATCACAATAAACTAATTTTGGCTAAATTCAGGGTAAAAATTGATAGCATAATTCCACAAGATGATTTTGAAAAATCAAGAAATAATTTTATTAAACTTGTTATTAATTCTATTGAAAAAGATCCATTAGCTTGGGATCGTAATTGCCAAATAAATATTAATTGGATTGGTGACAATTTTATTAATAGTCTCACAAATGTAAACGAATTTTCTAAACCATATTTAGATGATTTGTGTGCTATGTGTTTCCGTTTTATATTTGAGATATATCTTTCCATTAAAAATGAATTATCAAGAGAATTTGAACAAGCAAAACATTTTGTTTTAACAAATCTAAACTCTTTTGATACTAATGCAAAAGAGCAAATCGAATATGCACTAATGGAAATGCCAATTTCTATTTTTAAAGCAGTTGCTAATAGTGATTCAATTGAAAATTTGAAAGATTTTAATGATTTGTCAGCTAAAGCGAAAAATTTAAAAGAAACTTGGGATTATGAAATTTCTGAAAAAGAAAAAAAAGTTAATGAGCTCAAAGAGTCATTAGAAAAATACGAAAATGGATTCAATTTTGTGGGATTATTTCAGGGGTTTGATGATCTTTCTAAAGAAAAAAATGATGAAAAAAATAACTTAATTTTTTGGCTTAGGATATTATCCGTTTTAATTATAATACCAGTTTTTGTAGAACTTTTTGTTATCTATACAAATATTGATAATATTGTGAAAATAAAAGATGGGCTGATTATATCAATTTTTCCAACAGTCTCATTGATTGCGTTATCTTTATATTATTTTAGGGTTTTGTTATTCAATTACAAATCAGTTAAAGCACAAATTTTGCAAATAGAGTTGAGGAAAACTCTTTGTAGATTTATCCAAAACTATGCTGATTATTCTTCAACATTGAAAAAACAAGATCCAAATTCACTGATAAAATTTGAGAATATAATATTTTCACAGATTGGTTCAAATGATGAAAATATTCCGTCAACTTTAGATGGTATAGATCAAATTACAAATCTTATCAAATCGATTAGGTCTTAGTTTTAATGTTTTTTTTTACTTTTTCCAATCCCTCTTGAGAGAGTCAAGCCTCAGGCTATAAGGGGGGGGCTATCCACGTTAAACATATCACAAATTGTATCTTAAAATAAATTTTACGTAATTTTAACCGATATGTGATTAGAATAGGGCAATTATGTAAAGGATCGGACATGGGACTGTTAACCAATGCGGGTGAAAATGTGCCAGCGGTAGCGCGTATTACCCCTATAATCGTGCGTACGCCGAATGTTGCAAAAGAAATTCTGCAAGTGTCACAGACCTATAAAGTCCCTGTCAGTTCTCTCGATTTTCATTTACTGGGAACGGAAACCTTTACTAAAATGGCAGTTGAGGGTTCTTCGGAGGATTGGATAGAACTCTCCGCCGATGAACTTAAAGAGCTAAAAGAAGAACAATTTTTAAACCCTAAATTCGAACTCAAACAAATCCATGAAATCGAGATTTTTTCGATTACGGAACCCCATTCTCTCGATTCGATAGATATGAGCATCGGGGGAAACGCGACGCTGTGCAAAATTTATTTGACGATTAAAGCCGGAAGCGTAGGCCACTATTATGAGACGTTTCAAGAAGACTTTATCCATTGGGTCAATAAAAAAAAGCTTCGAGCCAACTTGATGATCGGTCTTTTCGATTCGATGATGCTTCAAAATATCGAGGAGCTTTTAGCCAAAATCCGTATTGAGGTCAATTACCGTTTTGAGACACAAGAGCGGTATCTGATAGCGCAAGCGTATGAGCCGATAGAGACGGTGAACGATAAACTGATTCTCCATTATGAGACCAAACGACAAAACATGGATGAACACGGTCGTGTCGATTACGCTAAACGCGGATACGTGATGAGTGCGGTTAAAGATGAACTTTTGATAGAGTACATTAAACCGCGTAAAGGGGAGAACGGTCGTAACTGCCGCGGAGAGTTTATTCTTCCCAAAGAGCCGATTGTACGGTTTGAACCGACCTTTACGACAGGAGAAAAAATTACGGTTATTGATACCCCTCAAAGTATTGAATATCGAGCCGGAGTCGGCGGATACGTCACACTTGAAGGTGGAGTATATAATATCAACAGCGAAGTGGAAGTGACCGAGATTAGTTTTAAAACAACGGGATCGATCGACACTCAGCTCGATGCAGATGTTACGATCAATGTCAGTGAAAAAGATTCGATGAAAGACGCCATCGGACAGGGGATGGAGGTGACGGTGCATGCCATCAATATCGAGGGAAATATCGGTCCGAATGCGAAAGTAACCGCAAAAAAAGCGAGTGTGGACGGTCAAGTACACCAAAGCGCTATTATCCGAGCCGATGAGTTGACGATCAATGTCCATAAAGGGACGGCGTATGGCAAAGATGTCCATATTACCCGATTGGAACACGGTATTGTCGAGGCGGATCACGTCACCGTAGCCCAAGCCACGGGTGGCAAAATTCGGGCTCGTGAGGTTGTGATCGAAGTATTGGGGTCGCATGTCAAAATAGCGGCTTCGCATCTGATAGAGATACGAAAAATTCAGGGGGGAGAAAATCAACTGATCATTGACCCTATGATTAATGAATCGGATGAAAGTCTCCATGAGCGTTCCGATCAAATGGCTCAAGTGAAACAAACAATCCGTGATATTCAGCGGGAGCTTGAGGGGTATGAGCATACATGGCGTGAGAATGCTCAGGGAATGGAAGATCTGAAACGAAAGCTTCTCCATTATAAGAGCAACGGGATTGCCATGCCTCCGGCCTTCGTCCAAAAGTATCAACAAAATCAGCTGTTTAAAGAGAAACTTGAATCGCTTCGTACTGAACTGAGTACCAAACAAGACCAGTATGCTTGGCTGGCACAAAAACATACGGCACTTCAAGCTGAGATTTTTGAAGCCCGAATTATTAATCATGACCGTTGGCATAATCATAATGAGATTATTTTCAAACTGATTGATCCTCCTATCGAGGTTTTTTATGTCCCTGCCGAGAATTCGGAAGAGAGAATATTAGGATTGCATCAAGATGAAGACGGAGAATTTTCTATTAAGGTATTAGCGAAATGATTGTCGGCTTAGAAGGAATTATTGAATACAAAGAACCGACGCTGATCCATCTCAATGTCAACAGTGTTATTTATGAGGTATTTATCTCACTGCATACATTTAGTGCCATTAATGCCGAGAGAGCACGGTTGCATATATCCCACATCATCCGAGAAGACGCGCAGCAACTTTACGGATTTGGGCAAAAAAGTGAAAAAATTCTTTTTGAGGGGATGCTCAAAATCAATGGAATAGGGCCGAAAGCGGCACTTGCTATTTGTTCGACCTTTACGCCGGAGCAGTTTGCGGGTATTATTTCATCTAAAGATATCAATGCGTTGAAAAAAGTTCCGGGAATCGGACCTAAAAGTGCGAGCCGTATTATGGTGGAATTGGCAGGGTTTGATGCGATTTTATTAAGCTCAGGCCCTTTGGTAAATTCTGCTACGTCTGAGGCTTCGATGGCCTTGGAGTCTCTCGGATTTAAAAAAGAGCAAATCGCCAAAGCCCTTAATATGTCACACGCAACCGATACCGCGGCATTGGTTAAAGACGCATTGAAACAACTTCAAAAACTTTAAAAGGATACTCATTGAAATTAGCCATTTTATTCGGCGGAGCGAGCTTTGAGCACGAAATCAGCATTGTTAGCGCCATTACGGTCAAAGAAAAACTAAGCCGATTTGAACTCAGCTTTATTTTTTGCGACCAAGACCATAAATTTTATTTAATCGACGGCGCGAAGATGAAGGCGGTCACGTTTTCACGAGGGGAACACCGTAAAATGGCTCAAATCTTTTTAACAAACGGCGGGTTTGAACAACGTGGACTATTCGGAAGTAAAAAACATGAGATGCCGGTTTTGAACCTGATCCACGGCGGAGACGGTGAAGACGGCTCCATCGCGTCACTTTTCGATTTTTTCAACATCTCTTTTATCGGTCCCCGCAAAGAGGCATCGATGCTCAGTTTTGACAAACATTACACCAAATGGCTTGCCAACGCTTTAGGGGTAAAAACATTGCCGTATGAAATCGTGCATAAGAGCAAAAAACCTACGATTACGACACCGTATCCTTTTATCGTGAAACCGGCCCGTTTGGGGAGTTCTATCGGTGTGAGTATCGTGCGTAATGCGGATGAGCTTGATTATGCTTTGGATGTGGCTTTTGAATTTGATGAGGTTCTTTTGATCGAGCCGTTCATTTCGGGAGTCAAAGAGTATAATCTTGCAGGGTTTTCTGCACGCGGTGAAATCACCTATTCGATTGTTGAAGAGCCTCAAAAAGCGGAATTCCTCGATTTTGAGAAAAAATATCTTGATTTTTCCCGTTCGGATAAAGTCACGGAAGCCTCTGTCGGTGAAGCTTTAGTGCAACAATTGCAAAATGCGTTTAAAACCATTTATTTACCTTTGTTTGAGGGGGCTTTGATCCGCTGTGATTTCTTTGAAATCGAAGGCGAAGTCTATCTTAATGAAGTTAATCCGATTCCGGGATCAATGGCAAATTACCTTTTTGAAGATTTTAGCGGTTCCATTCAAAAACTTTTGGGTGCATTGCCTGACAAAAAAGCGATTCGGGTCAATTACGATTACATCCACTCTATTTCTCAAGCCAAAGGGAAATAAGCGTGGCAGTTAAGTCGGTTCAATACAAACAGCACACTTTTTCAATTAGCTATGAGATTTTAAATCCTACAGCTCATTACGATATTATTTTTCTCCACGGTTGGGGTTCTCATAAAAATCTTATGAAACATGCCTTCGGTACCCATCTAAAACAATTCCGCCATATCTACATCGATATGCCGGGATTCGGTAACAGTACGTGCAATATGAGCCTTACAACCGAAGATTATGCGACGATTTTAGAATCTTTTATCTCGATGATTGAAGCGGATAAAATGATTATTCTCGGCCATTCATTCGGCGGTAAAGTGGCAACGCTTTTGAACCCTGATTTCTTGGTTCTAGTCGGTTCTGCGGGGATTTTAGTTCCTAAGCCTCTAAAAGTTCGTGCCAAAATCGCCCTTTTTAAACTTCTAAAATTCAGCGGTCTTACCTCATTGCGCCGCTTTTTCGTGGCTCCGGACGCGCAAGGGCTTAGCCAGCCGATGTATGAGACGTTTAAAAGTGTCGTTAACGAAGATTTCACGCAGAAGTTTCATGCGTATAAAGGAAAAGCTCTCCTGTGTTTCGGAGCTCAGGATACGGCTACGCCGATGTGGACTGCATACACAATAGCCGAATTGATGGACGATGCCCGTGTCGTCGAATTTGACGGTGATCACTATTTCTTTTTGGAACAGGGTAGCGCGGTTGCCAAAGAGATTGAAAAAACGGTTTTAAAAAGTTTGGAACACTAAGGGATTAAAGTATGGAATTGACACAAATGGTTTTATTTCTAGCCAACTTCATTTTTGTTATGAGCTTGGGATGGTATTTGATTACCAATCTTCAATGGTACGATTACCGTATCGAGCGGGTGGTATTGCGTCACCATAAAACATGGTGGCATATGGTCTATTTTGTCGTTCCGTTTATCCTCTATTACGCTTCGGGACGTTACGCTATTTTTGTGGTAGCGATCTACATGCCGTTTCTCTATCTGTGGCATGTTCGTCTCGATAAAAAATTGGTGTTAACATGGCGTGTAAAGCGATTTTTGATCCTCCTGATATCGCTAACGTTACTTATTAATGTATTGGTTATCTTCAAAGGGTTGGGGAATGCTTTCAGTGTTATTTTTCCTCTCGTTTTAACCTATCTCCTCTCGTGGGGAATCGAGCGGTTTTTATTTTTAGCGTACAACAAACAAGCGAAACAAAAAATTGCTTCGATGGGGGATCTTACGATCATCTGTGTTACCGGAAGCTACGGTAAAACATCCATGAAAAATTTTATCGCGCAGGTGTTGGGTCAAAAATTTAACGTCTATGCAACGCCGCGCAGCGTCAATACCCTCGGTGGTATTATTCGCGATGTGAACGAATCGCTTCCCGCACATGCCCAAGTCTATATCTGCGAAGCGGGCGCGCGTGAAATCGGGGATATTTACGCTATCGCACAGCTGCTCCATCCGCAAATCGTCGTCGTAGGGAAAGTGGGGCCTCAGCATCTGGAATATTTTAAAACATTAGAGCGTATTCAGCGTACCAAGCTTGAGATTATCCATTCCGATCGCTTAAAACGGGCGTTTATCCACACCTCTGTAACGGATGAGCCGCATGAGAAAGTGACCTTTTTCGGGGAGGATATCCACAATCTAACGGCGACGTTAGAGGGGATCGATTTTGATCTGAGTGTGAACGATGAGGAGCGTCATTTTCACACCTCTGTTCTCGGCGGATTCCAGAGTATCAACATCAATGCGGCGATTTTGATCGCGCAGGAGATGGGGATGAGCGGCGATGAGATCGTGAGCGCGGTAGCAAAACTCAAAAGTGTCGAACACCGTCTTGAACGGATCGATGCGGGGGGAAAAATCATCCTTGATGATGGCTATAACGGCAATATCGACGGAATGCTGGAGGGGGTACGGTTGTGTTCGCTTCACAACGGACGCAAAGTGATCGTCACTCCGGGGCTTGTGGAGAGTACTGAAGAGCTTAACAGCGAACTGATTCGTGCGATTAACGGGGTTTTTGATATTGCCATCGTTACGGGTCAGCTTAATGCCGCGCAGTTTGATAAAGAGCTAGACGTTCCCCAAAAAATTATGTTGAGTGATAAGTCACAGATGGTTAAAACACTCGGTGAAGTCACAAAAGCCGGAGACATAATTCTCTATGCCAATGATGCACCGAATTTTATCTAATGGAAAATATTTTATACGCCCCATGGCGAACCGAATATGTCAGCGGCGAAAAGGGTGGTGGGTGTGTCTTTTGTCACATCACGGAGCATCCTGATTTGGATGAAGCGCATCACGTTCTTTACCGTGACGAACGTTGCTTTATCGTAATGAATCGCTATCCCTATACTCCCGGGCATTTTATGATTATTCCCCATCACCATACCGATGCGCTTGAAACACTCGATTCACAAACGTGGCTTCATATGAGCCACTTGGCTCAGAGAGGTGTGGCTCTTCTTAAAGAGCATTTCGGGGCACAGGGTGTTAATATCGGAATGAATCTGGGTCGTGCCGGAGGTGCGGGAATAGCGGAACACATCCATATGCATGTAGTTCCACGATGGAGCGGAGATACGAATTTTATCACTTCTATCGCCGAAACAAGGGTCTATTCAACTGATTTCGATAAAATTTACATCAGACTCAAAGCGGTATCCGCCGAATACTTTGGTGTATGACTTTAGCTATAATTTGAGAACGATTTTTGCTTGATTATTATCAACGCAATAATGTCAACTTTTTTATCATCTGAAGTAATATTTATTTTCTTTGTAAGTTATAATGGTGCAATCGATTGCTAATAAAGGGAGCTAATATATGACATATCAACAATCTTTATTTTCAAAAGTAGCTTTTTTAACCTTTTTGTGCATGACTTCGACACTGAATGCATTGACGTTGAACGAAGGGGTTGATGAAGTTCTCTCCACGCATCCCGTCGTATTGGAACGTTTGCATAATTATCGCGCGACCTTGGAAGATTTACGCATCAGCGAAGCACAGTATCTTCCTACTCTTGAGTATAGTGCTTCTCTTGCCCGTGAGAAGACTAAATCGCCGACAACTCAAAACGTGACACGATCCTTAAATAGTTATGAACACTCGTTGCAATTGACCCAAAATCTCTTTAACGGTTTTGGAACCCTCTATGAAGCTGATTATCAAAAAGCCCGTATTTTAGCCGCAGCAAACCATTACATCGAAAATGCGAATGATATGGCCTTTAATTTTGTCAATATGTATATCAATGCGATTAAAAGTCGGGATTTACTCTTTATCGCGAAAGAGAATGTTCAGTTTAATGAAGAGATTTACGACAAAGTTACCAAACTCTATACGGCCGGAATCACAACCCGTTCTGAATCGGAAAAAGCGGATACCTCTTTGTCTTTGGCTAAATCAAACCATGTGGTAGCCAAAAATAATCTGGATGATGCTCTGTTTAATCTCGAACGGATATTAGGACGTCATATCGATGCCGAAGAGTTGCGTGAGGGGAATTTCTCGGGTGAGCTGCCTATGACGCTTGAAGAGATGAAAACGTATGCCCGAGCCCATAACCCTTCGGTCTTGGTCAGTGAATACAATATAAAAGCGGCGAAAGCGCAGCATGGCGCATCGTATAAAAATTATTATCCTAAAATTGATGCGTATGCACGTCAAAGCTGGGCCAGTGATGTCGGAGGGGTAGTAGGCGATGATGATAGAACCGCATTCGGATTGACTCTCAGTTACAATCTCTATCGGGGGGGAGCCGATGAGGCTGATGTACAGAAAAATCTGAGCAAAGTCTATCAAGAGGGGCAAAATAAGCGGGAAATGGTCCGTAAACTGGATGAACAAGGACACCTGTCGTGGACAGCGAAAACCTATCTCTCTGAGCAATTAGTCCATCTTAAACATTATGAAACTACCAGTGCAAAAACCCTTGAACTGTATCAAAAAGAGTATGATTTAGGTCGTCGGACGTTACTCGATCTTTTAGTCGCTCAAAATGACCATATTGCCGCACAATCGCAGATTATCCGTGCCGAAAACGATCTATTATTCGCACATTATCGAATTTTGGATGCTATGGGATCGATGGTTCAAAACATTTTGGGGTCTAAAGCGTTGTCATATTCTGAAAATGCCGGATTAACGACATCCGATAACGATCTTGATAAGGATGATAAAGTTGAGAGTCTTATTTTAGCGGATCGTCAAGAGGGTAAATATAAGCGAGATAGTAAATAGGTATTGGTATACAATGCGTTACGTTATTATGAAGGTTTGTCAAAGATGAGTGAGGAATTAGAAGGACGAATTGCTGATCCGGAAGGTGCTGTATTCGGCGTTGACCCATTGTTGCAGTGTTTGGTATTATTTACTCAGATCTATCATAAGCCTTTTACCGCTGAAGCACTGATGGCAGGTTTGCCTACAGCACCGTGGGGCGGCGCACTTCGTCTTTACAGTTTGAAATCTTCTAAAGGTCTTTTTGCCCGTGCCGCGAGTCGTGCCGGACTCAAAAGCACATTGATTCATCGAAAACTTTCCGATATCTCTCCTTTACAGCTTCCAATGATTTTGCTACTCGAAAATTCGCACGCGTGTATCCTCGATTCGATCTCTGCGGATAAACAAACATGTAAAATTATCCTTCCGGCTGAAGAGGCACTCGAAGAGAGTGTCCCCATGGAAATGCTTAGAAATGAGTATACGGGATTCGCATTTTTGATTAAAAAACCGTTTGTTTACAATGAGGATGATGCATTGACCCTCAATGTGAAACATAAACATTGGTTTTGGGATACGTTAAAGCTCTCTAAAAATATTTATCGAGATGTTATTTATGCAACCGTATTGGTTAATCTGTTTGTATTGGCCAGTCCTCTTTTTACGATGAGTGTTTATGATCGTGTCATTCCCAATAACGCCAAAGAGACTCTGTGGGTATTTGCTATCGGTGTATTGGTCGTCTATGTTTTGGATACCTTCTTAAAATTTACGCGGGCGATGCTTTTGGAAAGTGCGGGGAAGAAAAGCGACATCATTATGTCCTCTATTATTTTTGAAAAAGTACTTGATCTGAAAATGGCATCCCATCCTAAATCAGTCGGTTCGTTTGCCAGTAATTTAAAAGATTTCGACTCTATTCGCTCATTTTTGACCAATGCCACGTTGACCGCTTTGGTCGATTTCCCTTTCGCCATTCTCTTTTTATTGGTGATCGGATATATCGGCGGATGGATGGTCGTAGTGCCTATTATTATGATGTTTCTGATAGTGGGATATGCCTTTTTTATGCGAAATACTCTTCGCGAGAGTATTGAAGAGACCCATAAATCCTCAGCCGCAAAAAGTTCAATTTTGATCGAAGCGTTACAAAATATCGAAACCCTTAAAACCCTCGGTGCGACGGGACAAGTACAATGGGCATGGGAAGAAGCGACGGGCGAAATCGCCCAAAAAAGCTTGAAATCACGACTGATTTCTACCTCTATTTCTACGGTAACCGGCTTTTTGACACAATTGACAACGGTGTTATTGGTGATTGTCGGGGTCTATATGATCGGTGAGCATGAATTGACAATGGGAGGGCTGATCGCCATCATCATTATCGCAGGACGTACGGTTGCTCCGATGGGACAGGCAGCCGCTCTGATCTCAAATTATTCGGATGCAAAAACCGCATACGATGCGATTGAGGGGATTATTTCACAGCCCTCTGAACGTCCGCACGGGAAAAAATTTATCACTCGACCGGAACTCAAGGGGGAAATTGAGTTTAAAAATGTCAGTTTTGCCTACGATGAATCGGATCACAGCGCACTCAAAAATATCTCTTTTACGATTAAACCGGGTGAAAAAGTGGCTATTATCGGTCGGATTGGGTCGGGGAAAAGTACGGTTTCTAAACTCTTACTTCATTTGTATGAACCGAGTGAGGGGTCAATTTTACTCGATGGTATTGATATCAAACAGATTGATCCTGCTGATTTACGCAAAAATATTTCGTATGTTTCACAAGATATTACGATATTCAAAGGGTCTGTAAAAGATAACATTGCCTATCGCTCAACGCGCGCGAGTGATGAGCAGATGATTCGTGCCTCCATGATTTCCGGAGCCGATGAGTTTATCCGTAAACATCCAAAAGGGTATGAAATGGCCATAGGGGAACGGGGAATGGGGCTTTCCGGAGGGCAACGCCAAAGTATCGGAATCGCGCGGGCATTGTTGTTTGAATCCCCGATTGTCATTATGGATGAGCCGACGAATGCTATGGATCAGTTGAGTGAGAATCGTCTTATGGCGAATTTGAAGAGTTATCTTGAGGATAAAACGGCGATTTTGATTACCCAAAAAAATACGGTTTTACCGTTGGTGGATCGAGTTATCGTGATGAACGAAGGTAAAATCCATCTCGACGGTCCACGAGATCAGGTGATTGCTAAACTTTCAGGAGGTGTAGAATGAGTCAGAAGCCGCGATTCTCATTTGATGCCAATGATTATCAGTTTATGCGCAGCCTCTCAGCCGCAGTATTGGAAGATACCCCATCGCGTCTTCGTTCAATCCTCTTATTTTGGATCGTAACGGTTCTTTTTATTTTCTTATGGGCAGCTCTGGCTCCGATCGATGAGATCGTCAGAGGAGACGGTACGGTTATTCCCGGCGGCGAGAATCAGATGATTCAACATCTTGAGGGGGGAATTGTCAGTGCCATTATGGTTAAAGAGGGGCAAAAAGTAAATGCTGGCGATACATTGCTACGTGTCGATAATATAAAATCCTCGTCTACTTATGAGAGTTCTCAGTACAAGTCGGCAGAGCTTCGGGCCAAAATTGTCCGTTTACGTGCCGAAACCACAGGGGGCGCTTTTGCTCCGACACCGGAAGATTTGGCAAAAATTCCTCTACAAATCATGCAAGAACGGAGTGTTTATACCTCCAATCAGGAAAGACTTCGTTCTCAAATATCGGCATTAAATGATCAACTTACCCAAAAGCAGAATGATAAAATAGAAGCGCAAGGGCGCATTATGGAGCAAAAACGGGCTCTTGCTTTGATTAAAGAAGAGGTCGCAATTTCTGAACCGATGGTTGCACAGGGGATTAAACCGCGCGTAGAATTTTTGAAACTGCAACGCGAGTTGAGTGATGTCAGTGAACGCTATAATGCAGTTCTCTCCTCTATTCCCAGACTCAATGCCGCAATTAACGAGGTGAGCAGCAAGATTCGAGAAACTCGATCTGAATTTACGATGAAAGCACAAATTGAGTTGAATGAAGCGGAGACAGAGTATAAACGGATCGGTGCTGAGAGTTCGGCACTGGCGGATCAAGTTACCCGAACCGTTATTAATTCACCTATCAACGGTATTGTCCAAAAACTTTATGTCAATACGGTCGGGGGAGTTATTAAACCGGGAGATAATCTGATCGAGATTGTTCCGACTGAGGGGGGATTGCTGGCGGAAGCAAAAGTGAAACCCGCTGATATCGCGTTTATCTATCCGGGACAAGACGCTATCGTTAAAGTAACGGCATACGATTTCTCATTATACGGTTCATTGCATGGAAAAGTCGTTACGATCAGTCCTGATACGGTGACGGATAAAAATGATGATGTCTATTATGTCGTTAAAGTCCAAACCGATAAAAAATATCTCGGTACAAAAGAAAAACCGCTTAAGATTATCCCCGGTATGATGATCAATGTTGATGTTATTACCGGTAAGAAAACCGTGTTAGAGTACATATTAAAACCGATTTTAAAAGCCAAACAATATACGTTTACGGAGCGATAAATGAAATTGTATTTACTCTCCGATGATAGTGAATTACGCGATCGATGGATGAGTAGTTTGATGATGTTAAAACCGATAGCCTTTTCAATGGTTTCATCGGATATTGAGAGAGAAGCGATTCTTTTTGTTCATGATAAAATGATTATACCGATGGGTGAGGCAGAGATAAAAGATCTTTTTGGACATCGTGTCATGGTGTTTTCTATGACACCTGATTTTTCTGAAGCACAACATTTTTTACAACGTGGAGCCATGGGGTATGGCAATGCGATGATGCATGCGTCCCATTTGTATTCAGCGTATCAAGCACTCGAAGAGGGAAAAGTATGGCTTCATCCCGATTTTATCACGTTGATGATTTCTCAAATCCAAGATCGTAACAGCTCAAAGGAAAAATCATTAGCCGTATTAGAACTTTTGAGCCCTAGAGAACGTGAGGTGGCTCTTATGTTGGGCGATGGGGCAACACACCAAGAAATTGCTGATGCATTGGATATCACCGTGCGAACGGTCAAAGCGCATGCCACCGCCATTTATCAAAAACTCTCCATAAAAGATCGTCTGGCCCTCTCTCTTCTTCTTCATCCGTGATTTTCTCCTAAATTAGTACCTAAGTACAATAGTATTCCTTTTTGGTCTAAGCTAAAATGTAAAATATAAAAATTTCTCATTTTAGGGGATCGCTATGGCACGAGTAGTAGGATATGTAAAATCTTTAGAACAAGGTGTATTTTTTGTCAAAGATAAGCAAGGTAACATCCGAGAATTAAAAAAAGGTGAAGCGATCAAAGACGGTGAACAGGTTTCCGGTGCACCGAATAACCCTCAAAATGCCAAAATTGTTATTGATATAACATTAGAAGGGAGCGGCGATATCGTCATCGCCGGTAATGGAGCCCTTAACATTGATTCTTCATTATTAAAAGGGTTATTTAGCGATGAAGATTCGGTTGTTTATTTAGATTCTATTAAAGATGCATTAGCACGTAATGAAATGAGAAAAGATGATGATGAGAAAAATGAAAAAGAGAATGAAACCGCAGCCGGAGATACTCTAAGCAATCAAGAACAGCCGGGAAGCGTTGTATTTGAAGAACGTAGTGGATTGATTGAGAACCCAATGGATCTCGATGAAGGTACTACTACGGTGATTGATGAGGATGAAAATACTACACCATCAAATAATGGTTCCGGTGTTAATGAATTTCGTCCGGTTATTTTTGAAAACTCAGATGAAACGCCTGTTTCCGCCCGTGTTTTCCTCAGTGCCGATCAATCGAGTATCACCGAAGCGGGCGGAGTGATCACCTACACCGCCACCCTCACTAACCCAAGCTCAGGGGTAACGACCGTCCACACCACCCTTGGCGATATCACGATCGCAAGCGGTGCGACGAGCGGTACCTTGGCGTACACACTCGCCTCAGGCGAAGACGTTTACCTCGACGCAGGAAGTGTCACCAACGCGATCACCAGTGCAGAGGGGGGCAACTTCGAGAGCCTTGTGTCCGACACGACACCGGTCTCTACGAGTATTACCGATACGACCGGACCGGTGATTGCAAACCAAAGTTTCACCTATGCGGAAAATCAAACGGCAGGTGCAATCGTTGCTACAGTGATGGCAAGTGATACTGCTGGAGTGAGCGAATTTACTTTCACGACGACAGGAACCAACACCTCGGCAGACGGTTTCTATCAAATCGATAATAGCGGTGTCATCACCCTAACTGTGGCGGGATCGGCTTCAGCCGTGAACGACTTCGAACAAGGAAGCAACAGTGGAAACTACGGTATCACCACCAAAGATACTGCCGGTAACATGAGTACTGCGACGATTACTCTCAATGAGAATAACATCAATGAAGCACCGATAGCCGTTGATGATGGCAATATTATTACCGGAACTCATTTTGGGTTAAGAGGTGAATATTTTGGAATTAATACCTCTGATTCGGGTGATAACGACAATTATTTGATTGATTCAATCGCCGATTTTAGAAATATGATTAGTAGTAAAACTCCTGATGCTACTTTTACTGGATCGAATGTTTTTTATGGATATGGAACAGGTTCCGTTTCACTGAATCAAAATTTAGTTGAATTCTTAAATACAGACAGTGAATCATTGGTATGGAATGACAGCAGTAACCATGCTGAAGGAGGTATTCATCTTTCAGGATCAATTTACTTAGAGGCAGGAAATTATAATTTTAAAGTCCTTGGGGATGATGGGTATGAGATTTTACTCAACGGCGTTCAAGTTGCCGCGGCTAATAAAAATCAATCGCCGACTGAAGACACGTATTCATACACTATTCCTACTGACGGCTATTATGCTATAGATATGATTTGGTGGGATCAAGGTGGAGAATATGTTTTCCAACCGGTGTTTTCTAAAGATGGCGGCGAATATCACTATATTGATTCTGGTATTTTGATTCAAGATACGGAGACAAGTTCTTTATTTGCAACATCACAAGATACTCCACTGGTGATAGATACCGAAAAAGTATTAAGCAATGATAATGACAATGATTCATCTACCCTTCATGTTATAAGTGTAGGAAACGCTTCTCACGGTGTTGCGACATTGAATGCAGATACCGGTGAGATAACCTTTACACCTGATGCAGGATATGTGGGACAAGCTTCATTTACTTACATGATGTCTGATGGTGACCCTCAAAATCCTTTGACCGACTCAGCAACGGTTACTTTATACGTGCATGGTTCATCTGAAATAGTGCCAAGTAATATCGATACGACGGTGCCTACGCTAGAGATTACTTCTTCGAGTGATCTTCTTGAAGAGGGAGAGAGTGCAACCATTACCTTTACCTTTAGTGAAGCAGTAAATGGATTTACCAGTGGTGATATTAGCGTCGCAGGGGGAAGTCTCAGCGGTCTTAGCACGGCGGATAACACTACATGGACCGCAACGTTTACAAAAGATAGCACCTCAACGGCTCCGTCCATCAGTGTCGCTAACAGCAGTTATACCGATATGGCTGAAAACAATGGAATTGGTGATAGCTTGAGCCTGAGTACCTTTTTCCCTGGAGGTGAAAGCGGAAGCGGAAACGGAGATGATACGATACACGGAGGAGGCGCTGCTGATGTCCTTGTCGGAGATATCGGCGGTCTTGTTACAACGGTTCAAGAAGGTTCAAACTATAACATTGCATTGATTGTAGATACCTCGGGAAGTATGTCGAGCGCTCAAATGACACTTATGAAAAATGCATTGAATAATTTGATTTCTGACTTATCCGGACATGATGGAACGATTAATATCAGTCTGATCAGTTTTGCGACAATGGCTACTCTCAAAATGTCCATCGATGATTTTTCAACAAGCGATATATCATCATTGACAAATACTATCAATAACCTCAGTGCCATAGGCGGAACTAACTATGAAGATGCATTTGACGAAGCACAATCATGGCTGACTTCTTCGCCTCAGGACGATTTTGAAAATTTAGTATTCTTCTTAACCGACGGAGATCCGACGTATTACAACAACGGTAACGGCAGTATCGGAGGTACAGGAAACACTACCGATACCGCGACACTACAAAATTCTATTGATGCCTTTACGGCACTCACGACAGCCGTCGAGGGTGTAGAAGTTCATGCTGTCGGTATGGGTTCGGGTGTCAATGAAACGTATTTGAATTTCTTTGATAATACATCGGCAGTGAGTGAGACCACGATTAATCTAGGGACAACAACGACAACTTTGGCCGATTTCTCACATTCTAATGACTTGTTAGATGATGTCAATCAATGGACGAAGTCAGGCGATAGTAATGGAAGCGTTAAAGTCGATGACGGATATTTACGTATTAAAGATGCAAAATCGAATCAAACCAGTACCATTGTAACAAGTGCTGCCATAACGGTGAGTGGTGATGAGAGTTCATTGAGTTTTGACTATAAAACAACACAATGGAATAGCAGTGATAGTGCGAGTTGGAAGTTACAAATCTTGCAAAACGGTGTTTGGAGTGATACGGCAAACGGCTCGACATTGAGCGAAACCGATCACACTACAAACATCACGACCACAACCCCTTTAGAGAGCGGAACGTACCGTGTCGTGTTTAACGTTAAAGATGGTTCGAACGGTGGTGATGCGGCCGAGTTACGAATTGATAATATACGTTTAACAACACCGAATCTTATTACCGCATCGGTGGGTCAAGCGCATGTTATCTATACGGCGGCAGAACTGGAAGCAGCTTTGGTGCAAGGATCCAGCACGATTGAACTCGCGGCGGTGGGTGCGGATACGCTTTATGGCGGAAACGGCGACGATGTTATTTTCGGAGATACCATTAATACCGATACTCTACCGTGGGGAGTTGATGGGAATCCGGCTAAACCGGATGATCTTCATGACGGGTTAGGTCTTAGCGGCCTCAAAACATTCTTGGAATTGAAAAACGGAACCGTTCCTACCGATGCGGAGCTCTACGATTATATCAAAACCAATCATGCTGCATTTAATGTAGAGAATGATGTACGCGGCGGAAATGATACTTTATCCGGAGAAGCCGGTAACGATGTCTTGTATGGTCAAGGGGGCAATGATACCCTTGATGGAGGTGCCGGCAGTGATATCATCTACGGCGGTACCGGTAATGATACCCTTGTCTTTGATGGTGTTGACCGTGTGGTTGATGGTGGAGCAGGGCTTGATACATTGGTACTATCGATGAATACCTCAATTAACTTTGATTCATTGAACAGTAATCCGGTGAGCAACATTGAAGTGATCGATTTAGCTCAAAACGGTAATCACCAAATGGTTAATATATCCTTGCAAGATGTGATTGATATGACCGATGGAAATAATGATTTGTATATCCTTGGCGATACCGGTGACAAAGTAACGGTAGATACCACAACGTTAACCAAACAAGACGGAAGCGTGAGTGAAGTGGTGAACGGAAGCGAACATACCTTTGATGTTTATGTCAACGCTTCTGATCCGACCGTAACCCTCAAAGTTGAGCAAACTATCACGGATACGATCTGATATTTGGCTAAAATTAGAGGATGAAAAGAACACTCACCTTTTTTCTCATTACGGCGGTACTCTCCGCCGTACTTTTCAGCTCTCCTGAATTTTCTATCACCAAAGCTTTTTTAGATAAAATTGAGCGTGAATACGGCCCTTTTGCCGCGCGCCGCGCTTATGCATTGGTACAAATGATGAATGAAGCAAGAGATGCTAATGAGCTTGAAAAGCTTGAAAAAGTGAACGATTTTTTTAATCAGACACCCTATGCCGCGGATAAAGAGACGTGGGGCGAGAGTGATTACTGGGCAACACGGTATGAGTTTATCGGAAAAGATAAAGCAGACTGTGAAGACTACGTCATCGCCAAATATTTTACCCTGAAAGAGTTAGGGGTCCCCCCCTCTAAACTTTTTATGACGTATGCCAAATCAATACGGTACAAAACGGCACATTTGGTGTTGACATACTACGAAACATCCCGTTCCGTCCCGTTGGTTTTGGATAATTACAACTATAAAATTCTCCCCGCTTCGAAACGAAATGATTTGATACCGATTTACAGTTTTAGCGGAGATGAGTTGTTTAACGCCAAGCAGGCTCAGATCGGGAAAATGGTTCCGGCATCAACCCGCCAGAAACGTTCGTGGAATGAATTAGTAATAACAAGGTCAAAGGAATAAAAATGAGTCTATTTAAACAACTGGTGATGATGCTAAGCCTCTTTTTAGCGGTTATTTTGGTATCGGTCATGGTGCTTAATTTTCGATCGGCAACCGAATTTGCCCAAAACCAGCTCTATACTGATGCTAAAAATACGGCCCATTCTCTGGGACTTTCACTTTCTAAAGTCGCTGATCCTTCAGATACGTCGAGCATGGAGACGATGATTAATGCTATTTATGACAGTGGATATTATCAGCGTATACGTTTAGCCGATGTTGAGGGAAAAGAGGTTTACGTACGAGAGAGCGAAGTTCGAGTCAGCGATGTCCCTCAGTGGTTTATCGAGATGGTACCGATCTATAATGCGAGCGCATCGAGTGAAATCATGATCGGATGGAGCCGTTTCGGGACGCTTGAAGTGAGTGCCCATACCGGGAACACGTATCGACAGCTTTATTCGACCTTGATGGATCTAATCTATACCTTTTTGATGATCGCAGCGGTAGTCTTTATTATGCTCTATTTCCTCCTTTCATTGAGTCTCAAATCGCTGAAACGGATCGGAGAACAAGCGAAAGCAATTATTGACAATGAGTTTATTGTTGAGAAAAAAATCCCTTTTACGACTGAACTTCGTTCGGTTACAACAGCGATGAATGCGATGGTTGAGAAAGTAAAAGATATTTTTGATCGGGAAAATGAGACGTTGCGTCGGTACCATGAATTGCTTTATAAAGATTCGGAAACCAAACTTCATAATCGACGTTATCTGACCGCCAAGCTTCCCGATTACATCCAATCGGATGCTTCGCTCTCTTCCGGTACTTATGTTATGGTGAGTTTGAATGAGATTGACCGACTTAAACGTGAAAAAGGGTATGAGCGCTACAGTACATTAATCAATGCTCTTGCGGAAGAGCTTAATATTCAAATGGGTTCATTTCGTCATGCACTAATCGCAAGACTTAATGAGTCCGATTTTTTTGTAGCGCTGCCCGCATGTGAAGTGGACAGTGTTACCCATCAGGTTGAAAATCTGATGTCGAATATGCATCGTGTTATCGAGCAAATGGAGGGTGAAGTATCTAAATATTTGGTGATGGGATGCGGTATCGGAACGTACAATGAGGGCGATACCCTTAAATCACTTTTTTCACGTGCCGACCACACGGTTACCCAAGCAAAACTTTGCGGACGTTTAGTGATTGATGCAAACCAAGAGAGTGATTCTGTTTTGGTACTTGGGCGTGAAGAGTGGCGAAATGAGTTGTTAAAAAGTTTGGATGAGTCTCGAATGCTCTTGGCATTTCAAAGTGTCGTTGAACAGCGTGTTGATCATTTGAGTGTGATACATGAAGAGATATTTTTACGGTTGCTTGACCGTGAGGGGACGATCCACTCAGCCGGATATTTCATCCCTGTGGCGACTAGTTTAGGGCTTATCGATACGCTGGATCGTTATATGATTGAAAAAGTTTTTAAACATATTAAGGAACACAATCCCCTTACCCCCTTAGCCCTTAATCTTAGTGCTGATTTTGTTAAGAAATATGAGAACATTCAATGGTTGAGAGAAGAGTTAGAGAGCTTTAGACGTCATAATGATCTGGTATTATGGTTTGAAGTGAGTAACACAACGGCACTCTATCAGCTCGAAGCGGTATCAACGATCAGTGCGATGGTGAAAATGTTCGGATACCATTTCGGAATAGACCATTTTACGATTCCCGAAGCAGGAGCCCATTATCTCCAAGCGATTCGTCCCGATTATGTAAAAGCAAACAATGCTTATTTACAGGATATGATGTTTGATCAAGAGACGGGTAAAAGCAGAGAGAGTTTTAATAATGTGATCCGAAGTCTCGGTATCTCAATTATTGCCATTAATATTGAAGAAGCTGAGGATGTCGAACGTTTGAAATTGCTCGGAATCGAACAGTTTCAAGGTACCCATATCGCTCCTGTAGTGCTACTGCAGTAGTCTTACCCTTTTTTGCGGGTAAGTACGAAAGCAAAAACGGCGATAACCGCCACCAAGATAAAAATATTTCCTTGCTCTTCCATCAAAATTCTCCTAATAGTTTTTTCATAATCTCACTATGATAACTCTCTTGATAATTAATAAACTCAAAAAATGCCGAGAGTTTTTCATCGGTGATTGAAGAGGAGAGGCGGCGGCACTCCTCTTTAGCATTTTCCTCTTCGATTATCCCTCCTCGGAGAAATTTTTCCATATCGGTAATTTCATAAGTACGGGAATGGAGTGTTCTGGGGAGTGAGAGTATCCCCATTTTTGTCATCATCTCCGCAAAAGAGCGCAGATGAAAATGCGATTCATCCATCAAATCCTGAAAATGGCTCACTTGCGATGCTGTCGTGGCACGAATTTGCCGGTAAAAGTAGACCATGATGAGCTCGTACTCTTTATAAAGCTCTTCAAATAAGAAGAGAGCAAGCGCATCCGTTTCGCGTGCACTTAAAAGGGCATCAGGCCAATTCAGGGAACGGTTGAAAGCGCTCAGAATTTCATCTAAGGATATTTTTTCGAGATAAGCGTTTAGGGTAGAGAGCATATAGTTTTCATCACTGCGCATCCGTTCACCAAGAGGGATCTCGTCGTATATAAGGTGGAGTGATTTAATCTCGTTGATCGTTGTCCGGACAAGGGTAAAAAACGATTCGCTCTCTATACTAAAGAGGGGGTCTCGCTCATAATTATACGAAACATTATTCTCATACAGTGACCCAGCGACCCATTTGAGATGACGAAATTCAATTTGGGAGAATTCATACAGACGGTTTTTGATCGACGGATTATTGACTGCAAACGATAAAAAAGCGATTCTCAGCCACAGCTGATGTTTTCGTTGAAAAAGAGTCGCGTCCATCATGCCTCGTCACATTTCATACCGACTCCGTTCGCATTCTCCAGCGGATCGTAGTTGCGCGGGTGCATGAGATGCTCAATAATCTCTTGATTTAGATTGTTTTCCATTTAATGATTATAACGTAGGTTGAACCTCTTTGTAAGAGTCCTCACCGTACAATCGCGTTATGAAAACCCTAACCCCTGAAACTCTCCGTTATTTACCCACTACCCGTGCCGAAATGGAAGAGCGCGGATGGGAACAATGCGACGTAATTCTCATTAGTGGTGATGCCTATATCGATTCACCCTTTATCGGTGTCGCCGTAGTAGGACGGATATTGGAGCGGGAGGGGTACCGTGTAGGGATCATCGGACAACCCGATATCACGAGTGAAGATGTCATGCGTTTAGGGGAGCCGAAACTCTTTTGGGGGGTGAGCGGCGGGAGCGTCGATTCGATGGTCTCCAACTACACCGCAACCAAAAAATTCCGTAACAGTGACGACTATACCCCCGGCGGTGTCAACAATGCGAGGCCTGATCGTGCAACACTGGTCTATACCAATCTGATCCGCAAATATTTCAAAAATACCGTCCCTATCGTGTTGGGTGGGATCGAAGCGAGTTTGCGCCGCGTCACCCATTATGATTACTGGACGAACAAACTGCGCAAACCGATCCTCTTTGATTCCAAAGCGGATTACCTCATTTACGGGATGGGGGAGGGGGCGATAGTCGCGCTTCCTAAAGCGTTATCAAACGGCGAATCTCCCCATAACATTCGAGGGGTGTGTTATATCGCCAAAGAGCCGCGCGAGGGGTATTTGACGTTGCCATCGCATGCCGAATGTTTGGAAAACAAAGAGCGTTATATCGATCTCTTCGATATGTTTTACAACCATAACGACCCCATCTCGGCAAACGGGCTGTGTCAAGAGGTGGACGGACGCTACGCGATCCAAAACCCTCCTGCCGATTATTTGGATGAGAACGAGATGGACGCCGTGAGCGCCTTGCCCTTTACCCGCGAACTTCATCCCTACCATCGTCCTCAAGGTGCGGTCAAGTGTCTGGAGACGATCAAGTTCTCCATTATGACCCATCAGGGGTGTTGGGGAGAGTGTAATTTCTGCGCGATCGGTGTCCATCAGGGGCGCACCATCCGCACCCGCAGTGAGGAATCCATCCTAAAAGAGGCGACCCAGTTTACCGAGTACAAAGATTTCAAAGGGATCATCAGCGATGTCGGAGGCCCGACGGCCAACATGTACGGCTATGAGTGCGCTAAAAAACTCAAACACGGTACGTGTGATCATCAGCGGTGTGTGGATGACACCCATTTGTGCAAATCGATGAAAGTCGATCACACCCGTGTACTTAATCTCCTCCGTCGTCTGCGTGAAGTGCGGGGGATCAAAAAAGCGTTTGTCGCTTCAGGGGTTCGCTACGATCTCATCAACGAGGACAAAGCTCAAGGGTATGAATACCTCAAAGAGATGGTGCGTCATCACATCTCAGGACAGATGAAAGTCGCCCCCGAACACACCTCCGAACATGTTCTTCATTTGATGAACAAACAGGGGAAACAGACTCTTGTTGATTTTAAAAAGCTTTATGATAAATTAAACAAAGAAGAGGGAAAAAAGCAGTTCTTGACCTACTATCTCATCGCTGCTCATCCGGGGTGTACCGAGAAAGATATGCACGATCTGAAACGCTTTACGAGCGATGAATTAAAAATGAATCCCGAGCAGGCACAGGTCTTTACCCCGACCCCCGGAACCTATTCGGCAGTGATGTACTACACCGAGATGGATCCGCAAACGCGTAAAAAAATCTTCGTCGAAAAAGATACGGCGCGTAAAGAGAAACAAAAACAGATCGTTGTCGCCAAGGATAATTTTAAAAGCGGGTTTGGGAGTTAAATTTCAACCCTAAAAAATAGTGGAACAATTTTTGCGCTCTTACCTCTCTTTTAGCTTCGGTAACTTACAATAAACACTTCAAACTTAACATTATGGAACTTTTATTTGCGAATCGATAAATTTTTAAACGCGGTCAATCTGACCAAACGCCGTGCCGTCGCTCAGGATATGATCGGGGAGGGTGTCGTCTACATTAACGGCAAAGCGGTTAAGCCCGCTAAAAACGTTGCCCTCGGCGATATCATTACCCTCGTCTATCTTGAAAAAGAGATGCAATACGAAGTTTTGGCAATTCCGAGTATCAAATCGACCCCGAAATCTCAACAACATCTCTATGTCAAGGAGCTATTATGAACGCTACTAAAGCTGATTTTGAAGCACTCTTTGAACATAGAATGAGCGATGAGGAGATGCGGGAGTTTTTACTCTCGTTATCCCTCAATGCGCAGACCTCTTCAGAGATGATCGCAACCGCCGCTGAGGTGATGCGCACTCACTCGATTATCCTCGACGTCCCGCTAGAACTCAAACCCAAACTAATCGATGTTGTCGGTACGGGTGGGGATAAGAGCGGTAGTTTTAATGTCAGCTCAACCGTCGCTCTCCTACTTGCCGCATCGGGTGCATACGTCGCCAAACACGGTAATCGTTCGATCACCTCCAAATCGGGGAGTGCCGATGTGTTAGAGTATTTGGGCGTCAAACTCGATTTGAGTTTAGAGAAGAGTTCGACACTCCTCCAAGAGTGCGGATTTACCTTTTTGTTCGCCCAATACCACCATCCTGCGATGAAGTTCATCATGCCGATCCGTCGCTCGATCCCTGAGAAAACGATTTTCAATATCCTCGGACCGCTCACTAATCCGGTGGGGCTCTCGAAAATTCTCCTCGGGGTATTTGATGAGGTATTTGTCCCCAAAATGGCAGAGGCGGCACGGACGTTGGGGATGCAATCGGCGATTGTGGTGAGTTCACGCGAAAAGATGGATGAGATCAGTATCAGTGACATCACCTATGC
>JAGXFM010000051.1 GCA_024637215.1 Sulfuricurvum sp. | reverse complement strand
GGCAGCGTCAGATGTGTATAAGAGACAGATCTTAAATACTATTAAAAATTTAAAAGCGCATGAAATTGAGGTTTCCCTCTTTGTCGATCCGACACGCGAAGCAATCGAAGTGTCTAAGCGGCTCGGCGCTGAATGGGTAGAACTCCATACCGGAAGCTATGCAAATCTTTATGCTATGCGTCACAGTGCATTACCCCATTCCCACCATGCAATCGAGTCAATGAAAAACCTCTCACGGCATGATTTGGACAATCTCTTGGAAAATGCATACGGTGTACTTGTCGATGCGGCGAATTATGCCCGTTCACTCGGACTCAAAGTCGCGGCAGGTCACGGGTTGAATTACCAAAACATCCTCCCTATCGTCCATATCGATGCCATTGAAGAGCTAAATATCGGTCAAAGTATTATTGCACGCTCCATTTTTACGGGTCTCTCTTCAGCAGTAGGGGAAATGAAAGCGCTATGTCAACGTTAAAACGCTTAGCTATCAGTGTCGGTGATCTCAACGGCATAGGGTTTGAAATCATTCTTAAAGCCCATAATACGATTAAACAACTCTGCAATCCGCTCTATTGTATTAACTATACCATGGCACATCAAGCCGCAAATTTATTACATACCCAAATCCCCAATGATTTTCAGATCTTCAATGTTCCAGGGGAATTTGTTATCGAAGCCGGAAAAGTATCTGCCCAAAGCGGTCAATACAGTTATGACTCGTTTATCGCGGCTACGGAACTGGCCAAAAATAATCACGTCGATGCCATCGTTACCCTACCCATTCACAAAGAAGCGTGGATGATGGCAGGTATCCATTACGTGGGGCATACCGATGCATTGCGTGATATCTTCCAATCCGATGCCATTATGATGCTCGGATGTCAAAAACTCTATGTTGCCCTCTATACCGAGCACATTCCCCTACGTGAAGTAGCCAAACACATACAAATCGACCCTTTAGTCTCTTTTTTACTTCAGCTCCATCAAACTACCGAACATACACCCATAGCCGTATTAGGACTAAATCCCCATGCAGGAGATCACGGAGTGCTGGGAGATGAAGAGCGTTTTATCGAAGCGGCTATCCAAAGGGCAAATGAGACATTAGGTCAAGAAGTTTTCATAGGGCCTATCGTTCCTGATATTGCGTTTACACCCCATTTTCGATCCCGTTATTCGATGATTGCAGCGATGTATCACGATCAGGGTCTTGCACCGCTCAAAGCACTTTATTTTGATGAGGGGATCAATATTTCTCTCGGTTTACCCATTATACGAACTTCTGTCGACCATGGAACGGCATTTGATATAGCTTACCAAAACAAAGCCTCTTTATTAAGTTACAATAACGCAATATCTGCCGCGGTCACGTTTAAGATGATAAAAAGGGGTAAGCATTGAATCCTCGCATTATTTCTGAGATTGTTACGATCCTTGATGAAAATTTACCCAAGTACTTATACGCACTCGACTATACGACAGAGCAGTATAAAACACTTCTTAGAATATTAAAAATTGAAGATGATGAATCTCTTTTTAATGATAAGAAAGGGTCCATTCGAAAAGCGCTGGTCAAATATTTTTCCAAAAGTTACCAAGAGATTGATCTGCAAATAACCTTTTCTTCTTTTGCTCTAAAAAAGAATTTTATAAATCCCTCCAAGCCTGAAGCATACGATCGCATGCTCCATCAAACTAATGTCCTCTTACTCGGTGCACTTGAGCGAAAATCTGATTATTCCCCGCTGCCTTATTTGGTCTCCATTCCGGAAAACATTCGTGAACCAATATGTCATAATTATCTTAAATTTGAGACGAATCACGATGTGGCACGCCAAATAATCCGTCAACAAATCGACATGATATTCAATCTCGATCCCCGTGATATTATCTTTTTTTTGCGCGGTCGTATAACCATACGTCACTACACTACGCCTAAAAAACTTCCTGACGGTGTAGATAAACGATTCGGCGGCGAGTCGGCAGAACTTATGGAAGCTATGTATAACTCCTATTTTCCCGAAGGGGCATGGAGTCAAATTGAACCGATTCTAGGAGAGGTTATTGCAGAAAAATTAAACTTTGGCGTAATTGACAATATCACCTTTACCCGAAATTTTGTACCTGTATTTCGTTCCATGATTGAAATTCTTTTACTCGAAATCATCAATACAGAAGATAGAAAAAAAATCGAAGGGTTCACCGGATACGTTTTACGACAACACTTTCACCGAATTTTCATCTATACGGCGAAAAATCTTTTGCATTTTATTGAAAAACGGGATAAAAATGCTGAGGCATTTATCAAATATTTTTCAGATGAAGTTGTCATTGACAGCAACGGCAATAAAATTCAAAAATACGCGATTATCGATTCAAAACAACAAAAATGGAACTACAGTTCTATTATCTCCGTCATGATGCAGTACAAACAAGTCAAACAAAAAATTGTCTCACAAAGAGAGTCTATCTCGGTTGTGGAAGAAGAGTTAAATCAGTGTGAATTGGACTTAACGACGGAAAAAAATAATAAATATGCCATTCAAGACAAATTAACCGACTTGCAAGATACCATCACTGAAAATGATGCGGCAATTCTAAAGGTAAAGAATCAAAAGGGAGCAACACCCGAAGAGGCACTCTCCCTAAAATCACAAGTCAATAGACTCAATTATCATCAGACGGAGCTGTTTGAATTAAAGAAAAAGACTACCAATCAGGTCGATCTTGCTAAAAACCGTATTGCCAATAAAATGAGCGAACTCACACGACGCCAAAGAAAACTCGATTATGAGAAAAAATCACTGCAAACCTATCTAGAGCAGATGGCTTCCGTTCTGGAGTCCTATGAAATCATTGCCGAAGCGTTAGCCACCGCCCTTACAAAAAGGTAATTGTTCTACTACGATAAACGGTTGCGATAATCTTCATAACCGAATTCATGAACCATCTCTAGTTTCCCCTCTTTGGTCCAGATCGCAAGAGATGGGAGTTTGATCCCGTTAAACGTCGTATTTTTCACAAATGTGTAGTGAATTTGATCTTCGAAGATGATTTTATCTCCTACTTTCAACGGTTCATCAAATGAGTAATCGCCCATGATATCCCCCGCAAGGCAGGTATTACCTCCTAAACGGTAGAGGTGAGCTTTTTCACCCGCTTCCCCTGCTCCTCGAATAGCGGCACGGTACGGCATCGCAAGGGTATCAGGCATATGTGCTTCGGCAGAAGTATCGAGAATCGCGATATCCATCCCGTTATGGACAACATCAAGTACCGATGCAACCAGTGGCCCCGTCTGCCACCCGATCGCTTCACCCGGTTCGAGATAGACGGTAATATCATTGTGACGCGCTTTGAATGCACGGATCACCTCAATCAAACGATCGACATCGTAGTCAACGCGGGTGATATGATGCCCTCCTCCAAAATTGACGTATTTTAGTCCGTCGATATAAGAGCCGAACTTCGTTTCAAACGCGTCAAGGACACCTTCGAGCGCATCAACGTTTTGCTCGCATAATGCATGAAAATTAAGTCCGTCAAGTTTTGAGACAATCGAATCATCGAAATTAGCTAACGTTGTTCCTAAACGGCTATAAAGGCCGCACGGGTTGTAAAGATCGACGGGGGAAGAGGAGTATTCGGGATTGACACGCAAAGAGATTGAGATATTTGGATTGATCGCTTTAACACGCTCAACATAGCGGTGGAACTGTGAGGGAGAGTTAAATACGATGTCGTCGCTGATACGGGCAATCTCATCGATATCTTCATCTTTAAACGCCGGAGAATAGGTATGTACCTCTTTGTTCATCTTCTCACGCGCGAGCTTAGCCTCATGCAATCCGCTGGCGGTACACCCTTGAAGATACTGTGCCACGAGGGGAAACGTTGACCACATCGCAAACCCTTTGAGGGCAAGGATGATCTTCGCACCCGATTCCCTCTGAACCCGCTCCATCACTTGGAGGTTTTTCTCTAAAAGAGCCTCTTCGCAAATATAGCATGGAGTGTGGGGTAGTGATGAGAAATCGATAGCGCTCATAAGAAATCCTGTAGGGGTGGTTTTATTCGTGTGATTGTAGCATAGAGTTATTTCGCAAACATCCAATTATGCCAAGTTCCTTTTAAAGGAGTAAAACTTATACTTTTTGATCAAAAAAATATCTACAGCCAATTTAACAAAATCGATGCAAAGGAGATTTAACATGCACCTATCCCCTATCCGAACCAAAGCCGATTACGAAAAAGTGTTGGAACGTATCGACGTATTGATGGAGTTAGAACCTGAGATCGGAAGCCGTGAGGGCGATGAGCTTGAAATTCTTGCCCTTTTGGTCGAAAAATACGAAGAGCAACATTGGCAAATCGCCGCACCCGATCCTATCGAAGCGATCAAATATCGTATGGAAGAGATGGGATTGAAACAAAAAGATTTGGTTCCAATCATCGGAAGCAAAAGCAAAGTTTCCGAAGTGCTTAACCGTAAAATCGGACTATCCCTCAGTATGATTTCTAACCTATCGACACAGCTTCACATTCCACTCGAAGTGTTGCTGCCGAAAGCTTCGGCGTAACTTAATAAAAGGCATCAAAAATATGGATTCTAATATTATAAGCGGTCTAATTGGACTAGGTGGTGCTTGTATAGGTGGATTAATCACGATAATAGTCGCTAGACAATCATTTGAAAATCAAAAAAAACAAGCCAACGATAATGAAAAAAAACTGATTCAAAGTTTACTACAAGCAATACATGATGAAATTGAAACTGTCCATGATCGTTATCAGGAAACTATGGGCATAAAATTAGAAAATCTTCAAGATGATACAGGACTAACTTTTTACTATCCATTAGTAAGTGATTATTTTTCTGTCTATAATGGAAATACTTTTTTGATTGGACGCATAGACAATAACGATCTCAGAAAACAAATTATTAAAACTTATACACTATTAAAAGGGATGGTTGACTCATTTCGATTAAATAATGATCTTGTTCATAAATACGAATATTCATTGAAAATTTATGATGAAACAGAAAAGGAAATACACAAGCAACATGCCAATGGACATTATAAACTTCTGATAGATTATGCTAAAACTTTAAAAGAAACGCATAAAAATATAAAACAAGAGATAGCAATCTTGTTACGTACTTTAAGAAAACAAGGCGTGCTAAGTGAAATAGAAAAATAATTTATTTTTTACCCCTCCCCTTTATCCACTTTCCCCCGCATCTTCTTAGTATTCCCATGCTTCGTCTTACTGTCCATCCGACGTTTTTGTGAGTTGCGGGTCGGTTTGGTCGGGCGGCGCTTTTTTTGCACGACCGTGACGCTTTTGATCAGCTCTTTGAGCCTCTCTAACGCCGCTTCTTTATTCTCTTCCTGACTTCTCGATTCTTGGGATTTGATATTGATAATGCCGTCTTTGGTAATGCGGTGGTCGGTAATCTCAAGGAGGCGTTCTTTGTAGAAATCAGGAAGTGATGAGGCGTTGATATCGAAGCGGAGGTGGATCGCTGTGGAGACTTTGTTGACATTTTGCCCCCCTGCGCCCTGAGATCGGATAGCAGTTATCTCGATTTCAGAGTCGGGGATACTAACGGTGTGGGAAATGTGCAGCATGTCAAATTTCTAGGAGAGAAATTATCTCCCCCGTCCGCCCGATTTTTTAGGAGAAGGTTTTTTCAAGTTGCCGAAAGCACTGTCTCTGACAGGAGTATTTCCTTTGCCGGAGAGTTCTTCACGTGCGACGCGAGGGCCGCGCTTGCCGACGAATTTCGGCTGAACGGGAGCTTTTTTACGCTTGTTGCCGAATGCACCCGCCGTTTTTTCTTTTTTCTCTCCCTCTTTGGAAAGACTTTTACCGCGCGTTTTTACCAGTGCGTTATCGGCGGGCGGTTCAAATCCCGGAACCAAAATGGTTTCGACATTTTTACCGAGCATCGTGATAATTTTTGACCACGAGATATGCTCCGCGGAGGAGAGAAGCGTAATCGCCAACCCCTCATTCCCTGCACGTCCCGTACGTCCTATGCGGTGAAGATAATCGGTACTAATGTGAGGGATATCGTAGTTGATCACAACATCCAGCCCCTCGATATCCAGTCCACGTGCCGCGATGTCGGTCGCTACGAGGATACGGGCGGAGCCTTCTCTAAATTCTGTGAGGGCGCGATCGCGTGCACCGTGTTTTTTGTCGCCGTGGATCACGACGTTTTTCAAACCGCTGGCGGTGAGATCGCTACTCACTTCATCCGCTTCAGCCTTGGTTCGGGTAAAAACGAGAACTTGCGGATAGTTGTTAGAGCCGATCAGGAATGACAACAACTCTTTTTTGCGCTCTTTCTCAACCGGATGAACCACTTGGCGGAGGGTCATATCAGCCGCTTTGAGATTATCAATCTCAATCAATAGCGGTTTTTTGAGAATCTTTTCACTCAACTGTTTGACCGCAGGGGTCATCGTTGCCGAAAAAAGCATATTTTGACGATTCAGCGGGAGAAGATCGATGATCTGCCCCACTTCACGGATAAATCCCATGTCAAAAATCGTATCGGCTTCATCGAAGACCAGATATTCAATTCGGGAGAGGGGAACATGCCCTTGTTTGTTCAGCTCGATAAGACGCCCCGGAGTGGCGACGATGATATCGACCCCCTCAGCCAGCTCTTTTGCCTGACGTGCCATATTGGCTCCGCCATAAAGGGCGAGACATTTGATCTCAAGTCCCTGTGCATAGGTTTCAATCGCGGATGCGACTTGAGAAGCGAGTTCGCGTGTCGGAACAATCACGAGCGCACGAGCGCTCGATTGTTTGATATCGGTTGCACTAATGAGTTTATGGAGGATCGGGAGGGCGAATGCCGCTGTTTTTCCCGTACCCGTTTGTGCCGCACCGAGAACATCACGTCCGCGTAAAACGAGCGGAATGATCTGTGTTTGAATAGGTGTCGGCTCCGTGTACCCTAATTCTGAAAGGGTATCGAGAAGGTGGGCACTCAGCCCTAAAGTCGTAAATGACATATGGATATTACCTTTTTGGTATTGTATTGCTATATTTTAACATTTAATCGCTTCATACCTCCCCATTATGGACTATTTTTTGCTACGATACCGCAATTGATTCAACAGGGAGAACAGAGTGAAAGCATTGACGCTTTTAGTAACATTAGCTACGCTAACATGGGGAGCGAGCACAATCGGAACCGTATTCGATAAAACAACCCAAAAACCTATTCCAAACGCTATCATTATCTCCGGTACTAAAGAATACCGAACAGATTGCAACGGTGCTTTCAAAGTACCCTCATCCCCTATTATCGGGGCACGTGCCATCGGGTACGAACGTAAATTTTACAAAAGCGGCGGAAGAATGTATCTGAAGCCCTTCCAACCTAAAGCACTTTACCTCTCTAGCTTTGGAGCGACGCATGGCGGTATTATGGGAAATGCCAAAGAAATTATCAAAAATACCGAGATTAATGCTCTGGTCATTGACATAAAAATGGATCGCGGCCAAATTGCGTTTGCCACAACCAATCCCATCGCCAATAAAATCGGGGCTCAAGAATTGATACTCTTTAAAGATATCAAAAAGTTCACCTCGGATCTTCGCAAAGAGGGAATTTATTCTATCGCGCGTATCGTTGTTTTTAAAGATTCCCCTTTCGTCGAAGCTCATCCTAACTTAGGTGTCCGTCGTAGTGACGGAAGCCTCTTCAAAGACAAAGAGGGGCTTTACTGGATCGATGCTTCACGTAAAGATTCGTGGGACTACATGATCTCTATTGCTGAAGATACTGCTAAAGCGGGTTTTGATGAAATTCAATTTGACTATGTCCGTTTTCCTGATGCCAAAGGGGTGAAATTTTCCGTCGAAAACACCCAAGCGGAACGGGTCAAGGCAATTTCCGGCTTTTTGGAAGCGGCACGTACGCGTTTAACCCCGTACAACGTCTTTATTTCTGCCGATATTTTCGGATACGTCAGCTGGCATAACGCCGATATTGAGATCGGACAACGGGTCGATGCCCTCTCTCCGTATGTCGATTACCTCTCACCGATGCTCTACCCATCAGGTTTCAATGCAGGTATCCCCGGACATCCTGATCCTGTCAAAGCCAATTACGAAGTGGTCAAACAATCTCTCGATAAGGCGCTTGAAAAATCGGGAACGTCCCCTTTAGCCTATCGTCCATGGTTACAAGCGTTTCGTGACTACGCATTCGATCGCCGTATCTACGGAGCTAAAGAGCTGTCTCTTATACACATCTGACGCTGCCGACGATATG
>JAGXFM010000050.1 GCA_024637215.1 Sulfuricurvum sp. | reverse complement strand
CCGTAAAAGTTTCTTTATGGATGTTGCCTACACGGTTCCCGATAATGATTGCGAATGTATCATTTCAGGAAGTGATTTTGAGTACAAACGCAAACCCATCGCGGTCATGAAAGTCAAATCGGTTATCGGTTATCCAACGCCCAACACCGTGATTAAAAAAGGATCCCGTGTCAAAATAACCGGAGTTGCTTTCGATCAGGGAAAAGGGATCAAAGAGGTAATGATTTCCACCGATGGCGGAAAAAGTTGGAGTACTACCGAACTTCAAAAAGATTACGGAAAATATGCCTATCGTCCATGGCTCTACCAATGGGAGCCTAAAGCAAAAGGGGAATACACCATTATGGTGCGTGCTATTAACCGTATCGGAAATATTCAGCCGCAAGTTAATGAAATCGGCTGGAATGCGGGTGGATACCAATATAACGCTGTCGATAGCGTCAATGTTAAAATTGTATAAGGCCTATAAATGAAAAAAATTCTCTTACTCACTCTATTTTTGGTCGTTACCGCATTTTCTCAAGTTGTTAAACCTATCGAAATGCCGTACGTCGATTATCCGATGGTAAAGGGTGATCATGATGAAGTAGCCCAACAATACTGTCTCATATGTCACTCATGGGGATACGTCCTTAATCAAGGGAAAAAAAGTCGCCCTTACTGGAGTGGAACCGTTGCTAAAATGGTCAATGAATTCAAAGCCCCCATCGGTAAAGAAGATCAGCAGATCATTATCAACTATCTTGTCAAACACTACGGATACGAGAGTACGGCTCAACACTAAAAGCCGTACTTAGACGACAACCACTCTCCCATTTCGGACTTCAATCACCCCTGAGAGTTCCGCTTCAAAAATATCACTCGGAAATTTTGCCACAACCTCCTCATACGTGGGGTTAGTGCGACAAAACGCTATAAAAAGGGTATCTTCGATAGCATTTCGCCCTTTTTGACTTATCTGAGTGACAAAATGATCAATATCATCTATTGCCGTTGCTTTTCCTTCTCTCAAAAGTGCTCTTGTAGCCGTACTCTCTCGAATACGATGGGGTAAAACATAAATCGGTTTCCCCATTTCCAAAGCATATTCAACACTGCGCATACTTCCGCTTCCGATGTCCGCTTCGGTAACGATCAGTGCATCCCCTAACGCGACAACAATCTCATTGCGGACGACAAAACTCCACTCTCGTGTTGTAAAATCGGGTTCAAACGGACTGATAGTAAGCCCATTTTTTTCGATTGATTCAGTCAGTTCCGCATTGGCAGAGGGGTAGCGTATATTGATACCGCTTGGTAAAATTGCGATTGTATGTTCTGAGCCCGAACCTTGATGAGCGATTGCATCCACTCCGGCTGCTGCGCCGCTCACAACTATCATACCGGACAATGAGAGTTTTTTCGCAAGCTCGTATGTGATAGCACGAGTATAGGGATTTGGCCGACGTGTTCCGACGATAGAGATTTTTGGGCGGTGTAGCAACCCTAAATCGCCCCGATAATAGAGTTGCTCAGGGTAACGCTTCATCGATGAGAGCTCGGGAATACTAAAAGGAAGGATAGTGTGCATAGAGACTCTTTATTCTCAGAATACATAACAATATCAGAGAATTTTTAAAAGGGTAAAAAGTATGTCAAATTGTCAAATTTGCTCAATACCTACCAATTGCACTTCACTGAGAATCTCTTTGGATTCTTTAAGCGCCTGAATCGTATCAGGGCGGGGATGCCCAATGGCGATTGCGGTTCCATGTTCTTTGGCTTTCTCTACCGCCTCTTTGATTTGTCGCTTCACATTACGTACCCCGTCTTTGTGATCGAGGAAAACATCCCGCCCGATATAACGCATCCCTAAGAGAGTAGAAACCTCAGGAACTTTTGTTTTTCCAATAGTACGGCTGTCAACAAACTGAATCCCCTCTTTTTTAAGGACACGAATCAATTTCTCCATCGAGTCGCGATCACCCGTGAATTTTGATCCGGTATGATTGTTAAAGTAACGAGCATTCGGGAAGAGCTGTTTAAGGACATCCACCCGTTTTTCAATCGTCTCTTCCGAATCACCTACATGGAGGGTAAAGGGTTCTTCATCATTAAAATCAATCGCTTCTAAAGGCAAATGAACCATAGAACGGTTTTGCTGCTGTGCCAACCGTCCTGATTCAGGATGTCGCGGGCTTGGAGGTAAAAAAGACATTACTAACGGCAAACCCGTCGATTGGATCGCTTTAACATCTCTTTCATACGAAACATCATCGATGATTATCACCAATTTTGCAGGGGTTCCATCGAGACGTTTAGGACGTATAGCCGCAGGGGGGGGTGGAGCTTTCGGCTCTTTCGGAGCATATTCATGTTGCGGCTTTATCGGTTCACGTCGATGTTCTTCTTCCAAAAGAAGTTGAAGCTCTTTTTGCAAACGCTTTATTTCAGTATTGTACAACGTCTCTTTGGTTTTAGCCGCCGGTGAGTAATGCTCATCAATTGAAGCAATCTGCTCTATTTGTTGAATGAGTTTTTGCGTTTGTTGACGCTCGCGTGCGAGTTCATCTTCTGCCTGATTAAATCCGATAAAATATCCGATTAACAAAGAACTGAGAAAAATAACGAGGCCAAAAAGTCCCCAACCCAAATATTTTAGAGAGATATATTTTTGAAAAAGAGGGTGTTTGTCCATAAAAGAAGGTACCTCTTTCGATAGAAGTTTTCAGAGCGTACCGCTCTGAAAAAGGGGAATTAGTTTGTAGCTTGGTTAACGATTTTGTTTTTAGAGATCCACGGCATCATAGAGCGTAGTTTCACTCCCGTTTGCTCGATCAACGAGGCACGAGCGTTTGTACGCTCAGCGTTCATACGAGGATAACCCGCTTGACCTTCAAGGATGAAATCTTTTGCGAAACGGCCGTCTTGGATCTCTTTGAGGATCTCTTTCATTGCCGCTTTTGATTCTGCATTGATAACACGTTTACCACTGACGTAGTCACCGTATTCTGCCGTGTTAGAGATAGAGTAACGCATATCAGCGATCCCCCCCTCGAACATCAAATCAACGATAAGTTTCAATTCGTGAAGACACTCAAAGTACGCCAACTCAGGTGCGTAACCCGCTTCTGTCAATGTTTCGAATCCCGCTTGAACGAGTGAAGCCGCACCACCGCAAAGAACCGCTTGCTCTCCGAAAAGGTCTGTTTCGGTTTCGTCTTTAAAGGTAGTTTCGATGATCGCTGTACGTCCGCCACCGATAGCTGATGCGTATGAAAGGGCCAATTCTTTCGTCGTACCGCTTGGATTTTGTCCAACAGCGATCAAATCAGGAATCCCGCCGCCGCGAACGAATTCACTACGTACCGTATGACCCGGAGCTTTAGGAGCGATCATCGTAACATTGATGTCGCTTGCCGGTTGAATGCGTCCGTAATGGATGCTGAAACCGTGACCGAATGCGATAGTAGCACCTGATTTAAGATTAGGTGCGATTTCATTTTTATAGATTTCTGCTTGGTTTTCATCCGGAAGAAGGATCATTACCATATCAGCGTATGCAGATGCTTCTGCAACGGTCATGACTTTAAACCCTTTAGCTTCCGCTTTACCCCATGAACTGCCCTCTTTGCGAAGACCGATAACAACTTCAACGCCACTGTCGCGAAGGTTTTCTGCGTGTGCGTGACCTTGTGATCCAAAACCGATCATTGCCACTTTTTTGCTTTTGATTAATTCGATATTACAATCTTTATCGTAGTAGACGCTCAATGCCATAAAGGTATCCTTAGAGTAAGCTCATAGGCTTAAAATTTGGCGAATTATACTCCACTTTTGCATAAAAAAATATTAGCGCACCCTTAGAGTGTTCTGCTAAATTGTTCACTAAGGGTATGCAAACGATCCCATGCTACAATTCACCCAAAAAAGAGGGCACTTTCATGAAAAAATTCAACCTTTTTAAAGAGATTATTATCGTGGCTAAAGATGATTTTTTACGTGCCGCCAATTCAGCCAAACGATTCGCTATTGGTTATGACGGGAAGATCGTATTTGAGCCGTTTGGATCTGATCTGATCGCTATTTATGAGGGTTTAATTCCCCCCTTATCGCCCCTTTCTACAAATTTATCTCGTCCCATCAGTTCGATGCTCGGAGATAGCTACCGAATCGTCGAAGATGAGGATCGTCTCCTTATTAAAGCCTCCGGTGCCTGGCAGAGTATTATCGGATATAACCAAAAAAGAGCTTTGTACGATGATACGACAGGGGATGGGATTGCTGAGTTTTCGGATAAAGTATTAGAAGATATAGGATGGCACGCTACCGAATATAATGTCGGTTATCGTGACATCGTCGAAAAATTCGAAGAAAAATGTGAGGGGATTTTACTCTGCATTGAGCAAGAAGAGCCGTATCAATTTAGTGGGATGGGATTTGTATCGAATATCGAGCAAGCCAGAACCATTGGATTCGAATATTGTGCCGCAATGATTAAAGAGAAACTAGCCAATGATCCTGATTTTACAACCCTCACCGATGATGAAGAGGAAGCGGCACTATATTTTCAAATACCGCTCTAAAATAATCTTCGCGGAGAGGGAGTCGATCCGTCCGTCACGTTTGTAGCGGATTTCACCCTTCATCAGCGCTTCGGCTTCTTGGGAGCTGTGAGATTCATCTTGATACACAACTTCTCCGCTAAATTCAACCAGATTCATAAAATGAGCCACTCTGCGGCGCATCTCATCCTCAGTCGTGCTTCCCATCGGGATACCGACAACAATCGTTGTCGCTTCGTATTCATTGAGCACTTTTTTGACATCGTTGGCGGCTTGGTTACGATTTTTACGTTCTACCGCCGGAAGGGGAGTGACGATTCCGGACCCTGCACTCAAAGCCAATCCGATCCGTTTCAGTCCTAAATCAATCGCAATAATCGTCCCCATTATTTTCCCAAACAAAACTGGCCGAACATTTTATCGAACATCTCATCAAGCTCATACGGCCGACTGATAGAAGCGATTGCACGTATAGCATCATTAATATGAAAAGAGAAAAACTCCAATTCACCGTCTCGAAGCGGCTCATGCGCTTCATCAATAGAGCGAACAGCCCTCTCGGTAGCATTGATTTGACGCGCTGATATGAGCATCATCTCATCACCGTTGTTTTCATAATCCATTAAACTACCGAGGCTATCGACGAGTACCTGTGTATCTTGCTTACAACTCAAACGAATCGGAGTGTATTTTTCTATCGCTGAGAGATCAAAATTCTGCTCTAAATCCGATTTATTCAGTATGCAAATAAAAGGTTTATCGTTGCGGTACCGTTCTACTAAATCGATAATAGCGCGGTCTTCATCATCAATCTCTCGTGAAGAATCAAACAGGGTAATCACGACATCGGCATTTTCAATCGCCGCGATGGAACGCTCAACCCCGATCCGTTCAATCTCATCATGAGCGTTCCGTATCCCTGCCGTATCGACGAGACGAATCAGATGGGTACCGATGCGTACCTGCTCTTCGATTGTATCACGTGTTGTCCCTGCGATATCACTCACGATGGCACGTTCATAATCGAGGAGTGCATTGAGGAGTGAACTTTTACCGACGTTAGGTTTACCGATAATAGCAACCCGAAAGCCTTGCATTAATCCTGAGCGTCTGCGGCTTGATTCGAGGGTTCTCGAAAGGGTCTCTTTGATACGTGAAAGTTTTGCTTCGATCTGCTCTACCACATTCTGAGGCAAATCTTCTTCGGCATAATCGATGACGACTTCGGAGTAGGCCAAGATTTCGAGAAGTGAATCACGGATACCTTCGATGTAGCCGCGTAACTCCCCTTTCATCTGACGGGCTAAAATCCGTGCGGCATCGTCGCTTTTGGCTTCGATAAGGGCGGCGGTCGCTTCGGCCTGCGTCAGATCAAGACGACCGTTTAAAAAGGCACGTTTACTAAACTCTCCCGGTTCGGCTAAACGGGCTCCTTCAGATAAAACGGCACGTAACAAGGACTCCGCAACCACATAACCGCCGTGACATTGAAACTCTACCACCTCTTCCCCCGTAAAACTGCGCGGTGCTTGGAAATAGATCACGATTGCTTCATCGATTAATGTACCGTCCTTATGATGCAAAGAAGTCAAAGTAGCATAACGGGGCTGAAGATGTTGATTTTGGGTTAGTTTTAAAGCAATGGAGAGAGATCGATCTCCGCTAAGTCGGAGAATCGATATAGAGCCGATACCATTGGCGGTTGCAATGGCGACGATTGTCTCATTCATTAATATTCGTGGTAACTGTTGATGATGATAAACTTACCGCCATCACGGGTCGAACGGATAGCAACGTAACGGTCAGGATAGCGATCACGTAGCTGTTTGAGGGCAATTTGTACCAATACTCCGTCCAAAACTTTAGTTTGGGCACGTCCGTCTTGATCAATAACGTCACATACGTTAACCAGATAACGGGAGATTGATTCTTCCTGATTTTTTAAAAATTCGGCAATTTCCAAACGCAGTTGCATCCCGTATGCTGCATTAATCCAGTTGAACAACATATACGAAAGTGCTTTATAACGGTATCCCTCTTTGCCGATCATCAATGCCGCATCGACACCGGTGAATTCAACAAGAAGCGTATTTTCGTCATAAACACTGACATCAACGTGGTTGATATCAAAGCATATATCTTTAAAGAGGATATTAATCTGCTCTTTCACTTCATCCGCACACTCTTGCGCGGAGAGCTCATAAAAATCCTCCTCCATCTCAGAGGCTTCCTCGAAATCATCAGCTTGTTCATAAAATTCATCCCCGAGCACTAACTCTTCAGGCTCAGAATAAGGTGGAGTTTCGATAGCCACTTCTTCTTTCACCACCACGGGCTTCTCAGTTTTTTGCACTGCAGTATGGGGAAGATTGGCAATAATAATCGCCGATTTTTTAAAAAGGCCCATTACCCCTTTGGAAGGAAATTGGACGATTTCAACTTGAAGTGCGGTAACGGAGCATCCGAACTCCGAAGCCGCTTTAGCGTACGCTTCTTCTAACGTAGGAGATTCAATCTTTTTCATGATGCTTTTCCGCAAGATGAGCTTCATGACGTACTGCACGTGCCGCTTCGAATTGTTTGTTCACTAAATACTGTTGTGCTATGGAGAAAAGGTTATTCACGAACCAGTACAATACGAGTCCCGCAGGGAATGTAAAGAAGAAAAACGTGAAAATAACCGGTAAAAATTTAAATATTTTTTCCTGTAACGGATCGGTAAAGTTGCTCGGAGTGATCTTTTGTTGATAATACATTGTCGCTCCCATTAAAATCGGAAGGATGTAATACGGATCCATACGTGAAAGATCGGTAACCCACAATAACCATGGAGCCCCTTGAAGTTCCACGGCATTAAGTAATACACGGTAAATTGCAAAAAATACAGGAATTTGAAGGATTAACGGTAAACACCCGCCCAATGGATTCGCACCATGTTTTTTATACATCTCCATCACCGCCGCATTCATACGAGCAGGGTCACCTTTATATTTTTCTTGTACCTCTTTGATACGTGGGGCAATGTCTTTGATCTTTTGCATTGAGACCATACCCTTGTGGGTCAATGGGTAAAGGAAAATACGGATAAGAATGGTTAGACCGATAATTGCCCAACCCCAGTTACCGAGTAATCCGTGTAACCACATCAATACTTTAAAAATTGGTGTTGCAACAAAGGTAAACCATCCGAATTCGATGGCATTAACCAAAACAGGGTTGATAGATTCAAGTGTTTTATACTCTTTCGGTCCGATGTAACCGTTAAATGTAAAATTCTGTCCCCCTTCCAAATAGGTAACAGGGTTGCTGTTCATATCACGTTCAACCGTTACTTGAGTTGCTTTATCAAAGCCGTAAAAAAGTGTCGCATAATATTGATCGAAAGCAGATACCAAATGGACATCACTAAAAATAGAACGCCCCTCAACATCACCGTCTTCAAAAATAGTAGTCAGGTTATCGCCTGAATAAACCATTCCCCCCACAACCGTCATCATTTGCTCAATAATTTCAGGATGTTGCCCTAAATAGAGTGAATAACGTTTTTCTTTTGAAAGGGAAATTTTTGCATCATAATGACCATCAGCATAGAACGTGATCGTTTTCGTCACGGTTAGTTCAGGAAGATTTTGGCTCAGGACAACCGTCGATTTACCGTTCTCTCCCAATGTAATATTGCTGATATTCGTCGTGTAAGGAGTTTTTGACGCTGCTACATTTAATGCTTCATCCGCAAAACGGATTTGAAGCGGTTTCGCTCCGCTGGAAGCAATCAGCTCCGAGAGTTTTCCATCTTTGCCGTTATGTTTTGCATTGCTTAAAATAACCGATCCCACTCGACCGAGTGTATCGATTTTCAAGGTAAACTCTTTTGCACTAATCGTCGTAAGTGTATCCGTAGTTACTGTTTTGATATCAGAAATCGATGACGTCTTAGCTTCCATCGACACTGCCGTTGTAGCAGTCGGTTTAACTGCAACCTCTTGAGCTGCACTGACTTCGGTAATATTATTGTCACTATTAGGTGCTTGAGGAGGAAAAATAGTGGTATAGCCTATGAAAAAGACAAAAGATAAAGCGACGGCAACGAGAAGTCGCTGGTTTGGGGTAAACTTTTCTAGCACTGGGACCCTTTAAACTTAAAATTTTTAATCAGAAAATAATTCTGTTGATATGGAACAAACCAGTATTTTATCGTATTTATGGAGAGTTCGGAGGGTTTTAATATCGGTTTGTTGATAATTGGATAATCAATACCGCCTGAAAAAAGTTGGTTGCATCGTAAAATTCGTAAAAAAGTGGAGTAAAATGCACGGGGAAGAGTGTTACGTTCAAACTGCCAGAGGGCGTATTCGGAGCATGAGGGATAGTGACGACACGCACCGCGTGTCACCAAAGAGAAAGAGTGCCGATAGAGCCACAGAAGCTTAAGAAAGAATATTCTTATCATCACCTGCTCCAGCCATGGCACCCGTCCGTTTTAAAACATATTTGCAGTCGCGTCGCACTGTATCGAAAGGATTGTCAAATAGCCCTTTCTTGGCGACAAAAACGTACCATCCGTCTTGCGCATTAGATGAAAACTCATCAAAAAGAGCCCGAAGACGTCTTTTACATCGATTTCTCACTACTGCATTTCCAACTTTTTTACTGGCCGTATATCCAACTTTTTTTTCTCCCGTTAAAGGGAGATAAAACAACGCGATCGATGTGCTGTGCGCATTCTTTCCGCGTTGATAAACACGCTGAAACTCACTGTGGAGCTTTAGCATCGAGAAGCTATTTAGACAGCCAATCGTTTTCGACCTTTAGCACGACGAGCATTTAATACTCGACGGCCATTTTTTGTCGCCATACGTGCACGGAAACCGTGGGTACGTTTACGTGGCGTATTATGCGGTTGGTATGTTCTTTTCATAAGCCATTCCCTTTAGAAATTTTTAGCACGCAATAATAGACAATTCTTACTTAAAGAAGGGTTAAGTTTCATAAAAGCTTGTTAAAATAATCTCGAATAGTGCCGATATACTCACTAAGAATCAACCCTATATAAGGTATTGCTATGACAACTTCAACCTCTTATGATGCTTACCGTTCACATGAACTGAACATTCAAATGAAAACGAGTTCAGGGGATATACTCTCTCTGAACTTTGAAAATGAACAATCCCTTTCGATGGATGAAAAGACTACTCCCGGCGGCAAAGAGCAATCATTCACATTCTCTTCTATGCAGGCATTTTCGTTTAACCTCGACAGCAACGGTATTAGCGAACAAGATCAAGAAGAGATCAATGCCTTTATGGAAAAAGCACAACCGTATATTGATAAATTTATGAAAGAACTCGAAGAGGAGAATCAAACCTCACCGATCAACAAAATCGCTTCAGATGTGACAAAACTCATCGGAAATCTCAAAAATAGCGATGATAATGTTAAAAATCATGCCAAAAAAGGGGTAGTAGATCTATTTGATAATGCCGCTAAAGAGACAAAGTCTATGGATAAAATGATTGAAGAGGCTCAAAAATTAATGCAGAAAATCATCGACGGGTTTGATAAACTATTTGAGCCGATTTACGCTTAAGGCTTCAAAAAATCGCGTAAAGTCGGCATGACCGATTGCCCCGTCGGGAAATTACTCAAATCGAGTCGCGTTTTGAGTTTCATATGACAATCGCGGCACTCACGAATCACCGCATGCTCCGCAACCCGTATCCCTTCAATTTTTGCCACTGGATGACAAGAAAAACAATCAGACCCGCAATCGGCCATTTTGGCGGGATCAGCACTGTGACATTTGATACAGGTCGTCATCGGTTTATGGCGGTGATCGTTATCGATATTTTTAAGGAGTGCGGGATGACAGGTCATGCAATCACCCGTACACCCCAAAAGCTGTAATAATATAATAAAGAGTAAGGCAATTATTTTCATGACGCAAATTATGCCACAGAAACGGTAATCTCATCTCCTACGGTATCAAAAGTAACCGATGAACCCTCATCCACTTCGCCGCCTAAAATCAAATCAGCAAGGCGATCTTCTACGATCTCATAGAGTGCCCTCTTCAGTGGACGCGCACCGTAAACCGGATCGAACCCTGCGCTCGCAATATAACGTTTAGCACTGTCTGTGAGTGTGAGGGTAATGTCACGCTCTTCCACTTTCGCCGCAATATCTCTAAAGAAGAGATCAACAATGCTGAGTATTTGCGCTTCACCTAATGGATTAAAGACCACTACATCATCCAGACGGTTCAAAAATTCGGGTTTAAAGTGCTGTTTCAATTCACCAAGAACCATATCTTGTAATCCGGCATCCCCGTGATGTGCCATAATCTTGTCACTGGCAATGTTGGAAGTCAAGATGATGATGGTATTGGTAAAATCGACCACCACCCCTTTGTTATCGGTCAAACGTCCATCATCGAGCACTTGTAAGAGGACATTAAAGACATCAGGGTGTGCTTTTTCGACCTCATCAAACAAGATAACGCTGTATGGCTTGCGGCGCACCGCTTCGGTAAGCTGTCCCCCCTCATCAAACCCGACGTACCCCGGAGGTGCTCCTACAAGGCGTGACACGGCATGTTTCTCCATATACTCCGACATATCGATTCGTATCATCGATTCGCTACTGTCAAAGAGAAATTTCGCCAATGTTTTCGCCGTCTGTGTTTTCCCGACCCCCGTAGGGCCTAAGAATAGGAATGATCCGATCGGACGGCTTTTATCGGAGAGTCCCGCTTTGTTCCGTTTTATCGCACGGGCTACGGCATGGGTCGCTTCCACTTGCCCTACGACATCGCGATTAAGCTCTTCCTCGATGTGGAGAATCTTCTCTTTTTCACCTTGGAGCATCTTGTTTACCGGAATTTTTGTCCAGCGGCTCACAATCCCAGCGATAGAGGCTTCATCGACACTATTTTTAAGCAATGTTCCCGCACTTTGCATCACTTTCCAACGCTCTTGAAGCTCTTCCTCTTCTTTAATGAGTTTTGGTATTTGACCATGCGTAATCTCTGCAACTTTTGTAAAGTCACCATTTTGCTGCGCATTTTCTGCTTCACGGCGCATTAGCTCTATTTCACGTTTAATTTTTGAAACTTTATCAAACTCCCCTTTTTCATGGGCAAACTGTGCTTCCAGACTTCGTCGCTCTTCATTGGTATCAGCTAACTCACGCTCAATCTCTTCGAGACGTTTAGTATTAACCGCGGACTCTTCCATTTTAAGAGCCTCTTTTTCAACCTGTAAATTGCTTTGGCGTCGTTTAACGGAGGCTAATGCGTTTGGTTCAGACTCTTTTTGCATCCGTAACTCTGCTGCGGCTTCATCGATCAAATCAATCGCTTTGTCTGGTAAAAAACGGTCACTAATATAGCGATCAGAGAGTTTTGCCGCCGCAACCAGTGCCGAATCGGCAATATTAATGCTGTGATGCGCTTCGAGACGCTCTTTAAGTCCACGTAAAATTTGCAATGTTTGATTAACACTTGGTTCATCAACCGATACGGGCTGAAAACGGCGTTGCAATGCCGCATCTTTTTCGAAATATTTACGGTACTCTTTGAGTGTCGTCGCCCCGATAGTGTGTAACTCTCCGCGAGCCAATGCCGGTTTGAGGATATTGGCCGCATCCATTGACCCCTCTGATGCTCCTGCACCCACAATGGTATGGATTTCATCGATAAAGAGGATAATATTGGCCGATTTTTTCACCTCATCGATCACCGCTTTAAGACGATCTTCGAACTCTCCGCGATATTTTGCTCCTGCGATCAATGCGCTCATATCAAGGGCAATTACCTTTTTGTTTTGTAGGCTTAAAGGTACCTCTTTATTAATAATTCGTTGTGCCAATCCCTCTACGAGAGCCGTTTTACCGACTCCAGGCTCTCCGAGGAGGATCGGATTGTTTTTTGTTTTACGGATCAGAATTTGCATCATTCTTCCAATCTCTTCATCTCTACCGATCACCGGTGAAAGTTGCCCTTCTACGGCCAATTTTGTTAAATCAATTCCATACTTAGCTAGTGCCTCAAGATTTTCGTCCGCCGTTTGAGACTCAATTTTTTGTCCTGCACGGGAGGCTTCAAATGTTTTGGCAAGTTCACGCAAATCGATGTATTTGCCCAAAATAGATTTAAACGGATCATTTTGCAAGTTCGCAACAATATAAGTATCGATTGCCAAAAAGCCATCACCGTTTTTTGCCATCTCCCCAGAACTTACTTCAAGTGAATGGGCAAAATTACGGGAAAGTCGGATACTCTCCTTGGTAACATGCGATGTACTCGGGAGTTTAGAAGCCGCACTTTTGACATCGAGTTCAATCGCCGTTTTATCTATGTTCATTTTAGCAAGCATCTGGTTGAGCGGTGAATTGCTATTGGCGAGCAATGCCCATAAAAAATGGATCGGCTCTACTTCGCTGTTTTTATTGTGTAGTGCTAAAGAGATCGAGGATTCGATCATCTCGGTCATTTGGTGGGTTAGTTTTTCAAAAATATTTTGCATTGTTAAATCCTTATAATTTAGTTGCAAACATTATAATACTTTGAGTCACTTATTGTCAAGTCTTTTAAGTAGAATTACTTAAAGTAGAAATGAAGAGGCTAATCCAATGGCGCCTCCGAACACTCCACCCCATACCACGAGCCATCCCAAATGTTCTTTCATTAATGCATGTAACATCTCTTTCACCATTTCAGGGGTGAGTTCAGCAAGACGCGATTCAACGATCTCTTCAATTGATCCACTCAAATGGCTACCTCCTTGATGCAAATGTGTATTTAAGGCGTTCATAAAAGATTCACTTTGCGCTATTTCGATGGTTGATGCTTTGATCTTCTCTAAAAACGGTTCCTTAAGCTTGCCGATAATCGCTTCACCGCCAAACATTCCCAACATTCCTCCTAAAGGGGAATCCATGACGCTTCGAACCAAAGCATTGTAGGCAGGGGTAAAATCGGTCTCTTCGATAATAGGAGCTAAATTAATCGTCCGCTCTTGGCTTTGGACGAAACTCTCGATTTTTTCAGGGGTAAAAAATTGTTCCATTATCAGTATTTTGAGTGCTGTACGTATCAACTCAAAGCGATCAATAATTATCCCTGAGCCGTATAAAAAGGGTACTTTTTCAAACAACATATGGATTGCCAACTGATTGGTTATTGCGCCGGAAAGGGCAAATAATCCTGCACTTCGTAATGCTGAGCCTACCGCTCCCTCAAACATATACGAAACTCCTACGACCCCTAAAGAGACTCCGTTGGTTATCCATCCTTTATCCATTTTAAAAACTCCTATCGTTAATACACGTATTATACAAAAAAGGTTAAAGTTACACCCAAAAAAGGAGCGCTACTATGATTCTTAATAGTATAGAAACTTTGCTTCGTAACGGTGAACGCTCTGAAATTTTAGGCGCCCTCTCCGCGGCACTTAATCGAAGCGACGAAGCCCCTTTCTGGCGACAAAAAAGTCTCCCTTTTTGTGAAGCTATTTTAAGTGTTTTAATTCCATTACGAGAACAAAATCTCTTATTTGATCCCGAAGGAAATTCACAGCCCGAACTCTCTCCTGCGCTCTTTATCCGCTGGTGCGATCTCCTCAGTCTCAAAACTCTCGCTTTTACCCTCGCACAAAGTAATTTTGAGGAAAAACTAATACGCACTAAACTCTCACTTGAGCGTTGTAGTACGTATACGCCGATTGACTTAGAGATATTGGGAACCTATTTGAGCGGCTACACGGTCAATCTCAATGATGAATGGGTCGATTTTCCGATTACAAACTATAATCTCCATATCGGAATGACCTCTTTGATTACAAAAATTCTTGAAGGAAAATGTTAATGCAAGAGATGCAAGCACTTAAAGTCAACAGTTATCTCTCATTAGGAGAGATAACAAAGCTCCTCGAAAATGTCGAATATATACTAATGGCATCACCGTCAATGATGGCAGAACCTGAGCTTCCGATCCATTTCAGTGTCATTCTCAACACCTCTGAGGTGATCCCCGAAGAGGTGAAACCTCTTATATTGGAAAAATTTTGCCGTGAGCTAGGGATCAGTGCAACGAGCCATGTGCTGAATAACCGTGAACGGATCGCCTTTGCCCTCACAACCCAAGAAACTCCGATGCCGCGCCATATCATCGATGATGCCGAAGCGAACAGCATTCCGTGGACACTGCTTCATATTATTGATTTTTTAGGAGATTCAGAAGGGTTCAAAGAGGCAAAAGACGGCCTCAGCGGATGGAGCTATAGCTATAACAATTAATTTTGACACATTGTTTCGATCTCATTGACTGTTTTTACAATCATCTCCGAGAGATTCTCATACCCCTCTTCGGTGACGAGGATATTATCCTCGATGCGAATACCGATACCGCGATAGCGCTCAGGGACACTCTCATCATCAGCGCGGAAGTAAAGTCCCGGCTCAATCGTCATCACCATCCCCGCTTCAAAGGCTAATGATTCTCCCGATTCATCCACATACGGACACGGATCATGCACATCCAGCCCCATCCAATGCCCTATCCCATGCGGAGCGTATTTTTTATGTTCTTTGGCTTCTATAAGAGCTTTTCGTTCTCCAACCAATATTCCCAATTCAATTAAAGCGTCGCATAATAGCTCTTCACTGTAGTTTTGGAGCCAATCTCGTTTCACATTAGGTTTGATCGCATCAATAACCCGTAACTGCACCTCAAGTACTTTTTCATACACTTCCTTCTGTGCATCACTAAATTTCCCGTTGATTGGAAAGGTTCGGGTAATATCGCTAGCATAGAGTTCCCACTCGCACGCCGCATCAATGAGGACTAAATCACCCTCATGAAGTTCATCGCGGTTATCGATGTAATGGAGGGTATTGGCATTATTCCCCCCTGCGACAATCGCACCATACGCTTCACTAACGGCACCGCTGTTGAGAAAAATATAACTCATCGCGGCTTGAAGCTGATATTCCCTCATATGGGATTGACACACCCGCATTGCTTCATGGTGTGCTTCAGCGGTAATCGCTATCGCTTGGCGTATTATTGCAATCTCTTCATCGGATTTAATCAGGCGTAAGGAGCGGATCAGATAGGAAATGTCACGAATGGAGCGAACATAGCGTTTGATACCGCGCATACTGTGAAGTGCTTGTGCGGCACTTTCGGCTTCGATAATTCGGGGAGAATCACAGTACAAATCGATATAAAGATTCACATGCTCCCGTAAAAGCTCTTTTATCATACCGCTGTATTCAGCACTCGCATACACTTCATCAACGCTAAAACGCTCGCGTGATCCCTCTACCCCTAAACGTGCCCCATTCCAAAGGGCATGATCTTCATTGTACGCTTCAACAAATAAAATAGTTTTGGTGAATTCATGCGTTTTAATCAGGACTAAAATAGAGTTGTCTTCGTTAAATCCGCAAAGGTAATAAAAGTCACTGTTTTGACGGTAGGAATATTCGGTATCATTTGATCGGATTTTGGCAGGTGCAGAAGTGATAATCGCCACACCCTCTTCCATCAACTGAAGAAGATTATGGCGGCAATTTAAAAAGTGTGTTTCATTCATGGCGATATTGTGCCATAAATGAAGCTGATTTAGAAATTTCGCTCTAGAAGTTTTCCAACTTTGAGGATTGTAATGATACGATCAGCTTGTTTACCGACGCCATCAATCATACTCTCTTCTTCATTGACCGTATCCGGTGCCGGACCGACATCCCGCTTTGGTAAACGTATCGCTTCCGTCAAACGGTCGATTACAAATCCCGCAACATCATCTCCGTTTTTCATAACGATAAAACGGGTCTCTTCGGTATGTTTCTGAGTTTCTAATCCAAAGCGTGAACGCAAATCAATCAGCGGAATAACGGAACCGCGAAGATTAAATACACCCAAAATGTACTCCGGTGTTTGCGGAACACGTGTCCAAGAGATTGGTTTGATGATCTCTTGAATGCTCAAAATGGGCACCGAAAACTCTTCATCGCCCACAATGAATCCGACCAGTTGAATCACTTCATCGATTTTAACATCGTCTCCGGAGAGGGCTTTGTTTTGTTTATTGATAATTTGTTGAAGTTTTTCGCTCATGATTATAGCCCCTCATTAAATTTAATATTACGCTTGACAACACTCATCAGATACTCAGGAGAATACGGTTTTGTAATGTATTCGACCATTCCCGATTCAACACCGCGCATACGATCCGCTTTACCGGTGCGAGATGTCACGGCGATCAATGGGAGATTTTTATACTTGTTGTATTTTTTAATCTCCGCCGCCAAGGTGTATCCATCCATTCTCGGCATCTCGATATCAACCAGCATACCGTCGAAATTATGATCACCCTGCTTTAAAAGGTTCAATGCTTCGACACCGTCATTGGCTTCAATGAGGGTAATACCCATCGGTTCTAACGATTTTCGCATAATCGTACGGTCAGTTTTAGAATCATCCACTATCATAACGCAATAATCGCTTGCTGAGTTTTTAGTTCCGATACGTCCTTTGGCTTCTGCACTCTCTTGTCCGACCGTTGATTTTACCGATTTAGCCATCTGCATCAACGCCGCAACGTCAACGATCAAGGTCACGCCGCCATCACCGCGAATGGTTGCCCCTGCAATCCCTTCAATCCCTTTTAGATATTCGCCTAAGGACTTAATAACAATCTCTTCTTGTCCGACGAGAGAATCAACGATAAGTCCGATTTTACTCTCCGCAAGTCCAAGGACAACAACATACGCATGTTCGCTGTTGTCAAATACACGTTCCACTTCAAAAATATCGCCGATATGGACAAGGGAAAGGACTTCATCCCGTAAACGCATAACCGAACGGCTCTCAACGGTATAAATTTCATCTTTACTGATACGAACCGTCTCAAGAACCGATGCAAGAGGAATTGCATAATACTCTTCTTGTACCCCAACTAACAATGCTTGGATAATTGCTAACGTGAGAGGGATTTTGAGTTTCATCGACGTACCCTTGCCGACTTCAGAATCAATATCGATCATACCATTCAGTTTTTCAATGTTCGTTTTAACAACGTCCATCCCTACCCCGCGCCCAGAAACACTCGTAACTTGTGCGGCAGTTGAGAATCCCGGACGGAAGATAAGACCGAATGCCTCTTTCTCAGACATAATGTCGGCTTCTTTTTCAGTAATAATCCCTTTTTCAATGGACTTGGATTTGAGCATATCGGCATCAAGTCCTTTACCGTCATCAATAATTTGAATAACGATATGGTTCCCCTCATGATACGCTTTAAGCTGAATGGTTCCACCCTCTTCTTTGCCTGAAGCAAGACGCACTTCCGGTGTTTCAATCCCATGATCACATGAATTTCGGATGATATGAACAAGCGGATCACCGATCTCTTCTACAATCGATTTATCGAGTTCCGTATCTTCACCCGTAATTTCAAGCTCGATTTTCTTGTTAAGTTCACGAGAGAGGTCACGAATCATTCGCGGAAATTTATTGAACACTTTTCCAATCGGTAACATACGCGTTTTCATAACCGCGATTTGTAAATCGGTCGTAACCAGCGAGACGATGGATACGACTTGATTTAGCTCTTCAAGGAATGCTTCCCCTTCGTAACGTTCTTCAACGTCATCATTGATTTTGATAAGGCGGTTTTTACCGAGTACGAGTTCTCCGATAAGATTCATCAAATGGTCAAGTCGTTTGACGTCAACACGAATGGTTTGTTCCACTACTGAACCGCGATTTTCAGCATCATCTTTGGATTCTACTTTTTTAGGTGCCGGTGCGGCAGCAGCTTTGACGGCAGGAGCAGCATCAGCCTTAGGCGCTGCAGGAACCGGAGCAGAGACCGGTGCTTCGCTTTCTTGGGCTTTGTGTGTACGTTTTGCCGCATCTTCTTCTTGACGAAGGGCAATCAGACGTTCAATCTCCGCTTCCACTTCTTCATCACTCATCCCCGAGTAATCCGGTTCTTCTTCAGCACTTGAGCTTACTGGTGCGTTACTTGCCCGTTTCGCCGCATCTTCTGCTTGGCGTACCGCAATAAGGCGCTCGATTTCCGCTTCGACTTCCGCTTCGCTCATCCCCGAATAATCAGGTTCTTCTTCAACAGCGGCTACCGGCTCAGGAGCCGCAGCAGCTGCAGGAGGAGTATGCCCTTGTGAAGGGACTGAGGTACCGTTAGCAACGGCATCCAAACGTGCAACACACGGTCCCACTTCCAATCCGCTATCTTCACTGCTGTCTCGAATACGAACAAGTAATCCTTTCATCAAGTCGATTGATTCTAGAATAACGTCCATTACATCGGCATCAATAACCAAATCTCCATGACGTGCCATATTGAGAAGATTCTCCATATGGTGGGTCAAATGGGTGAGTACATCAAAGTTCAAGAATGAACTTGCCCCTTTGATCGTATGGGCTACCCTAAAAATACGGTTGAGCAGATCCAAATCATCCGGTCGTGACTCCAACTCGACAAGGTCTTGGTCAAGCTGTTCAATCAGCTCGAACGATTCAACTAGAAAGTCTTGTAATATCTCTTGAAATTCATCCATTGCTTAACCCCTATTGAATGTGAGCACGTACAACACGTGCTACTTCATCGTAAAATAAATTCGAATCAAATTTGACCAAATATGCTTCGCCGCCTGCTTCTTTTCCGCGAAGTTCACTGAAATAATCGCTAATGGAAGAGTTGAAGACAATCGGTATCATTTTAAACCGTGGATCTGCTTTTACATTCGCTGCAAAATGAAATCCGTCCATCAATGGCATTTCGATATCCGAAGCGATAAGACGAAGTTTAGAAGCAATCTCTTCACCGTACTTAGCGTACATATCTTCCAAAATTCTAAGACCGTTCTCTCCATCAGTCGCTTCGATAACATCAAAGCCCATTTGCTCCAACGCCTCTTTAATGATGCGCCGTGCGGTTGAGCTGTCATCGAGGAGGAGAACGTAACCGCTGAAGTTGTATTTTCCGTCTTCAAGTTTACCGCTGGCGGGCTGATAAAGACCGAGTTCTTGAACAACGTTCTCCAAATCAAGGATCAAGAGAACCGCATCATCTTCAATACGGGTAACACCCGTAATCTTGGAACTGTCCATACTGCCATCACCGGAAATGAAAGATGCGGGCTCAATATCTTTCCAATTTATACGGCGAATACGTTTCGCTTCATGGACGACAAAGCCAATGAGGATATTGTTAAATTCGGTAATAATTACCCGTGATTCTTTATCCACATTATCCGGAGCATCCACTCCCATCCATTTGGCTAAATTAACAACAGGGATGACAACACCGCGCAAATCAAAAATTCCCTCGATAAACGGAGGGGTTCCCGGTAATTCTGTTAATTTTGGAAAACGGATAATTTCACGTACTTTAGCAACGTTAATACCATATATTCCTTCGTATACCTCATCGCCTTCGCGTTTAAATATACGAAAATCGACAAGCTCCATTTCGTTGCTTCCGACTTTTAAAATATCTCCTTGTCCCTTCATCGGGGCTCCTTACGAAAAACTGCTTCGTGCAATAACGTCTTATTTTGAGTTGATTGTACAGTAAAGTATCTTTCATTACAAGCAAAAGCGGCAACGTTAATGTAATCAAATCCAGGTAATTCAAAAGAGCGGTTCTGATGAAAATGCCCCTCAATTAAAATATCGATTGAATCTGCGTTAAACGACTGTAAACGTGATTCGATCAATACGTCAAAGTTCTGGATATTTCGGCAGTGGGATTTGCGTTTCATCTGTTTTTCTAACCATGCCACAATAAACCCTCCTCCGAGAATATCTATGGCGCGGAGAAATCCTAAAATGATTGGGCTTCGAATCAGTGCCGTGTAAATTTCATAACCTAGCCCCATTGCACTGTCACCGTGGGAGAGGGCTATATTTTTCCCTTCATACGTGAAGACAATAGGCTGATATTCACGACGAATTACCGTTATGCGCGGAAATATATCACCGATTAAAAAGTCATGATTCCCTTCTAGATAGATGATTTCAAGTCGTTCGGAGAGACGGTTTAGAAGTTCAATTCCTTCGGTATTGTACCCATGGGTTCGTTCAATGGGGCCGTAGAGCATATCAAATATGTCCCCCATCAAAATGAGCTGCGGTGTCACAATCGCATGGGAATCAAGGGCGCGAAGAAAGTCGATAAAGTTTGTACGCCATGGAGCACAGTGGGCATCGGCGATTAGAATTGCCCCTTCTTGAAGTGGTTTATGGGACATACGCGATACGCGGGATACCGAGGCTCTCGTCCAATCCCATCATAATATTGGCATTGACCAGCGCCTGCGAACTCGCACCCCGCATTAGGTTATCGATCGCGCACATTGCAACAAGGGCATTACCATGTCGAGTAGCATACACATCGGCAAAGTTAGTTCCCGAGGTCATTTTCGTATGGGGAGGTGCATTACGAACACGGACAAACGGTTGGTTTTGATAAAATACTTCCATTTCACCTAACGGATCGCACTCGGTTTTAAGGGTTGCATAGACACACGCCAACATCCCTCGTGTCATCGGAACAAGGGAGGGGATGAACGTAATCTTGACTGCATTGGAGCACAATGTGGTTGCATGTTGTTCGATCTCGGTAGCATGACGGTGTTTGATAATGTTATAGCAGTTAATGTTGTCATTAACACTGACATAGTGGACACTACTCGTCGGTGATTTTCCCGCTCCTGAAACACCCGTTTTAGAATCGATAAAAATCGGTTGTGATAGATCGATATGATCCAAAAATGGAGCCAATGCCAGCAACGACGCCGTCACATGACATCCCGGATTGGCAATCAGTTTTGCCCCCTCCGCCAATCTACCGTGAAGTTCGGGAATGGAATAGATCGCATGCGAAAGGTTATCCAAATCCTCATGCTCACAATATGCTACTTCATAGTTTTCAGCCGATAGACGGTAATCGGCGGAGAGATCGACCACTTTGACCCCTCTCTCTAACAACCCTTTTGCCGTCTGCATCGCGGTTTTATGGGGAAGCGCCAAAAAGATCAATTCACACATCTCTGCGGCACGCTCTATCTCAACCTTTTCGACACCGAGATCACATACCCCCAACAATGAGGGATGAAGTTCCGCCACCGTTGTCGCACCTTCGGTATTGGCACAATAGACAAGGTTGAAAATCGGGTGGGAAATGAGCATTTTGACAAGCTCTAATCCTGTATAGCCGCTGACTCCGATAATGCCGACATTAATGGCTTTCAAACACAATCTCCTGATATTTTACACTCATCACTTCAAAATTTTTGGTTCCGCCAGGGAGTTTAGCATTAAGCTCATCTCCCTCTACACGACCTAAAAGCTGTTTTGCCAACGGTGAATTAAATGAAATCAGGCCACGTTCAGGGTTACTTTCACATCCTCCGACGATCGTATAGATGACCTCTTTATCGCTGTCTACATCACACAGCACGACGGTTGAACCGAAACTGATACGAGCATGTTCAAGTTCACTCGGATCTACGATCTGAGCGCGAGAAAGAATATCACCCAGCTCTGCGATGCGGGTGCCGATAAAGGATTGCTTTTCACGCGCCGCATGGTATTCGGAATTCTCTTTTAAATCACCGTACTCTTTAGCACGATCAATTTCGACATTTACTGCCGGTAAGTCGATATTTTTAAGGGTATTCAGCTCATCACTAAGACGCTGAAACCCGTATTTTGTCATGGGTTCTTTTTGTTCCACTGTTAGCTCCGCAGAAATAATAATAGGACATTATACCAAAGCTATCGTCTCAATAACCGATGATACTCATATGATCGGGTGATTTTTTAGCGGTTTTTTTCTCCATGGCGAAGGTTCGCTGCAAATGTTCGCTTGAGGTGATCTGCGAACCGCTTCCCATACGAATGACGACCGAGCTGACACCAAGGAGTTTAAACTCACGGCTATTACCGTCTCGATCTTCAGCGACAATGCAACCGCGCTCACGATCTGCAGGTTCGTAAAATGCCTGTACCTCATCACTAAACGTCGCGATCAAAGTCTCAATCTCACCACGTACTTTTTCGAACGTTTGCGTCTCATCCAAAATTGCCCCGACAAAAAAATCGTCTCCCCCGATATGCCCTTTGAAATAATCGGTACACAGCACTTTATGCATCAATTCGGCAAAAAGCAAAATCACCCGATCCCCGTTACGGAATCCATAATAATCGTTGTAGGGTTTAAAATGGTCAAAATCGAAATAGACCAATACCGATTCAATACCGCTTTCGATGACATTAGCAATGTATTCGTTGATTCTAAAATTGCCCGGAAGCCGAGTGAGAGGATTTTCATCACGGGCTCGAATAAGATTACGTTCATGCACCACTTCGATCATCTCCCGCGCGCTGAGATATCCGATATAACGGGAGGACTCTACTATCAAAACTCCCGGTGCATTTTGAGAAAGGGAAAAAAGCTCAATCATTGTCTCCAAAGGCATCGTTAAATCGACAACCGGAATAGGTTCAATATAGGTTTCCAGTGCCGAGAGATTGGAAGAACGATTTTGGGTCAACGAACGCCCATAGGGGGAACAGGCTATCGCTTTGAGCTGATGCTCATGAATGATTCCCATAGGATGCATTGCGGAATCGACCACAGGGACAAGATAGGTCCCTTTTTGATTTAACAGATCCAGTAGGGTCTCCATAGTGTCGCTGATCATAATCGATTTAAGAGGTTCAAGCCGTTTTAAAACGATTTTTTGATTGCTAAGCGAGTGTTTTTCTCCCCGAAAACCAATCGAGTCGATGAGATATTTCTCAACAATCAAGCTACAATCGAGAGTCGGACGTTGAATATAATATCCTTGAACCATATGGCATCCGATCTCTTTGCATGCCATAAGTTCTCGTTCGGTCTCAACACCCTCAGCAACCACTCGACATCCCATAAGGGTAGAGAGCTGTACCATATTTCGAGCCAATAGCTTTTTTTTCGGATCTTTGTCGATGGAGGTTAAAAAGAAACGGTCAATTTTGATAATATTAGGAGCGCAGTGGTACAGAAGTTTGTACCCTGACTGCCCGATTCCGAAATCATCGATTGCGATACAAAACCCCTCATCCTCATAGTGATTCATCAGCTGTGTAAAATGATCGAGATTGAGAATTTCATTATGTTCGGAGACCTCAAAAACAATCGCTTTATGATCTAAATCATACCGTTGGAGCAAACGGTGGGTATTACCTTTTGAGAAGTCGGTCATCTCTAACACGCGGTTATCAAGATTATAAAAAAGTTTGAGCCCCGAATACCCCTCAATCGTGCAAAACTTCTCAATCACTTTTTCACGAAGCAGCAGATCAAAGGTATAAAGGATATTTTCTTCGTAAAGACGGTCGAAAAAAGCGGCAATACTCTCAAAACCAAGGGTATCGGTGCCTCGCAACAGTGCCTCCACCCCGAAAATCGCTCCGGAATGGATATCCACGACGGGCTGAAATGCCACGTCCAAAATTTCGAGATAGTGATGATATAGGGGGTGAAGAGGTTCCATGATGAGGAGTATAAAACTCTCTTGTCACGAAAAGGTTACAAGCCGATTCTCCGCAATGCCAGCGAGCACATCGCTAAACCAAACGATCCGGTGACCGCTACAAAACTCCCTTTTTCTTTGATTCGGGGAAGTTCAGAACTGCAAATACAGCTAAAGTCCCCTTTGAAGTTACGTTTGCGGAGTTCATTGCGCAGTTTGGAAGCAAAGGGATCTCCTTCAGTTTTCCAAATAGAGCGTACTTCGATCTTCGTCGGATCTAGCCGTTTCGCCGAACCTACCGATGAGATGAGTTTCGGGTAACATTTTTGGATAAGGGCGAGTTTGGCTCTCATATCGTCAATCGCATCGAGGATCAGATCATAGGGTTCAAAATCGAACGTCTCAACCCATTCTGGGGTGATTTTTTCCGCCATCGTGATCACTTCGGGATAGTGAGT
>JAGXFM010000008.1 GCA_024637215.1 Sulfuricurvum sp. | reverse complement strand
ATTGTAGGGCGATCCCTTTTCTGGCCAACTCCACTTGGGTTGTTGTTTTGATCTTTTCGATACGGGCTTTTTCGAGAGAGTTTTTATCGACTCCGCCGTTGAAGAGGTTCCAGCTGAGTTTCGCTCCGATGGTGTAGGCTTTGTGATCATTAAAATCGCCTAAAAAAGTATCATCGGCACTGCTGGCTTCGGCGAATGCACCGATTTGGGGGAGGAAAGGGGCATAGGCAACATCGACCATTCTTTCACGAATTTCTAACCCTTGTGCCGCTTTTTTTAGGTCGGTATTGTTTGCCAATACATCCTCTTCGCTGATCGTGGATGCGGGATAATCGGATGAGGGAAGTTCAATCTCCGTTACGGGAGTATTGAGCAAAAAACTGAGATAGTGATAGAGAAGCTTTTTATTCGCTTCCATCTCGGTAATGCTCCGCTCGACATTCGATTTACGGGCTTCGACTTCGAGGAGATCGACTTTTTTGGCGTACCCCTCTTGAACCATCATCTGTGTGGTTCGCTCTAATGTTGAGATATTTTTATGGATGGTTTTCATATGGTCAATAGAGCTTTGAAGCAAGGCCATATCGCAGTAGCTTTTACGGGTTTCGTACACTTTTTCCGTTTTGACATGCGATTCATCGAGCTTTTTGATCTCTTCCATTTTTTCGGCAATATCACCGTACGCGCTTAATTTTCCAGCGGTGAAGAGGGGGAGCATATAGGTGAGTTTGCTTTGGTAATAGTTTTGGTAGCCCGGGTAGTTCAAATCTTTTGGTTGTGTGGCAAGTATCTGAGCCTTAGGTGTTGCGCCAGTCATATCAAATTCGGTAAATCCAAAATCACCAAAAGTCGCTTCGCGAGAACTGAGTTTAAAACCGAAGACGTTTCCGGCATCATTGGAACGTACAAAGTTTTGAGTGAGATCGAGTGAACCGAAGTTGTATCCTTTGGCAATGGAAGTATCGCTTGAAGCACTTTGTACATCGAGGGTGGCACTTTTGATTTCAAGGTTGTTATTTTCCAAAATTTCCAATGCTGCAGGGAGTGATAAACCTGCTGCCATGAGGTGGCATGAACCGAAGAGGAGCGATGCACTGAAAATACGTGAGAGGGTACTCATAAACAGATTTCCTTAGTGATGTATTTGTGATTATAATCTATCGTATAAGGAATATTATACACATTAACCGATTTATTAGAGCTAAAAACCCGTAAAAGTAAATCAAAATCAAGGGTAGAGTCGTACGATAAGTTACATCGTGTTTGAAATTCGGCGCAGTTTCGGGTAAAATTCGCCCAATACAAGATCAGAAAAAGGTTTTTCATGGCAACAATCGGTATGGGTGATATCAAAAAAGGTGTACGTTTGGAAATTACGGGCGTACCGTATAAAGTAGTAGAATTCCAACACGTTAAACCGGGCAAAGGGGCGGCATTTGTCCGTTGTAAAGTAAAGAGCTTTTTGAACGGCAAAGTGATCGAAAAAACGATCCATGCGGGGGATAAATTCGAAGTTCCGAATCTTGTTCATACTACGATGCAATTTTTGTATGACGATGGCGAAATGCTTCAGTTTATGGATAACGAAAGCTATGAGCAACTGGGTCTTACGTACGATCAATGTGAAGATGCGATGAAATGGATCAAAGACGGCACCAGCGTTCAAATGATCTTCCACAATGGCAACGCAATCAGCGTTGAAGCTCCTGAAATTATGGAACTTAAAATCGTTGAAACTCCACCAAACTTCAAAGGTGACACCTCAAGCGGTTCTAAAAAACCGGCGACTTTGGAAACCGGTGCGGTGGTTCAAGTTCCTTATCACGTATTAGAGGGTGATATCATTAAAGTTAACACCGTTGAGGGTGAATACATGGAAAAAGTAAAATAAGGTATCATTAGCGTCTATAGTACAAAAGGAGTCGCTTATGCCACGTGTTTTAGTTCCTATTGCAGAGGGTTTTGAAGAGATTGAAGCCATAAGTATCGTCGATGTCTTGCGTCGTGCGGGCATTGAAGTCATTATGGGGACATTGAATGAAAATCTCCTCGTAAAAGGGGCGAACGGCATTAGTATTCAAGCTGACTGCCCTATTAAACATTATAGTGTTGATGATTTTGATATGATTGTCCTTCCCGGCGGTTGGGGTGGGACAAAAGCATTGGCTTCGGATTCAAATCTCCAAACTTTCCTTCAGTCGATGGATGCGCAGGGGAAAAATATCGGTGCAATTTGCGCTGCTCCGTATGCCCTTTACACCGCAGGAGTTCTCAAAGAGGGATATACGTGTTATCCGAGTGTCGAAGAGCAGATCGAGACGGCAGGATATCGCGGTGATGCCGATGCTGTGGTAGAGAGCGGAAATATCATGACCTCACGCGGTCCGGGAACGGCGATTTGCTTTGGTTTGGCTATTGTCAAAAAACTCGTCGGAGATGAGAGCTATGCCTCTCTCCGAAGCGGATTGTTGGCCGATTATTGTGCACCGCTTTAACATTTATTTACTCCTTTTTCTCTCTCCTTTAGCATGGGGAGAGATCCATTTATCTTCCCGCGAAACGTATACCCAAGAACAAGCGCACGAATATTGTCGAACGTTAGGTTCCTCATGGCGACAAATGTCGATACAAGAGCTTTTCGATCTCCCTTCCAATACACCGTTTGCAGAGGGCTCCAGTTATTGGTCATCGAACCGAGGCCCCTCGGACAGTACGGAAATCGGAACGGGAAGTGAAGGCGATGGGGGAATCATCGCATTGGTCGGATACAGCTATTATCCAAAAGAGCGTAATATCACCCTCTCTCCCCCAACGAAACGAATTGCCGCCGCGTGTATCAACACTTCTGAAAAGAAGCAACCTCGAAGCTATCATGCCACCTCAAGTGGAACAGAAGATAAAGCTTCAGGAGTTCTTTGGCATTCGCTCGATGCTACCGATAAACGTGCCAAGTATACTTTTGAACAAGCCAATGAACATTGTGAGAACCTGACACTCTCTGGGCGTACATGGCGATTGCCGAGTCTTGAAGAGTTATACGGCATTGTCGATTATGAGCATTTCCGCCCCAGTGTCGATATGCACTATTTCGGGGCGATGATGCACCGTTACTATTGGAGCAGTGAGAGTCTTAATGCAACAGAGGGGTATGTTGTCGGTTTCAAACTGGGTTCTGTGGCGACAGTCAATAAAAAAGAATCAGCGTTTGTCCGCTGTGTTTCTGAATAACTTAACTTTTTGTATTGAGAAAAACTCCTGAGGAGTTATGTCGAATAGCGGTTGAAGCGGGCAACTCTTCGATGGGAAAACGGCGTAGCATCTCTTTTGTTTTTGTATCAATTACTGCAACATAAAACATATCCGATTCACTATCTACATTAAAACGCAATGTCGTGTTTAGCTGGTTGAGGGAATGGTTGAGATCATCAACAATTTTAGTGATATCTTCGAAGGTACTGATTGGTTCATTGGTCGTTTTTGTACGTGCTAATACCGGATTTATTTGTGCTGTTAATTGTGCATCAAACAACGATCCTAACCCATAAAAGTTGATTGCATCCATTCTGTTCTTACCTATGAAATATAATTATTAGAAATATTATAGTAATATTTTGTTAGAAAATGATGTTGGATTGTTAGAAAAGTTCTCTTTATAAGACACTTTGAAATAGTTCATGTTAATTTATTCGGATTTGAGGGGTTTGTGCAGAATAAAAAATACAACGGTACCTCTTTTAGACTTGGAGTTTTTGAATGAATCTGACATTTTTGATCGTTGAAGATGAATCGATTACGTCACGCTTTATATGCGAGATTATCGAAGATCAAGGGCATGAAGTTGTCGGAAGTGCAAAAAGTGCGCTTGAAGCACGAAAATTCTTAGCCGAGCAGCATATCGATATTATCATGATGGATATTAATATACAAGGCTCAGAGGATGGGATTCAACTCGCACAAAGTTTAGCGGATAATAATGTAGCTATCGTTTATATCAGTGCATACAGTGATCCCCAAACATTGCAGGAAGCGGCAGGGACAATCCCGTATGGTTTTCTTGTAAAACCTTTTAGGGAAGCGGATTTGATAGCCGTATTGCATATCGTCGTTTCGAGAGTGAAAAAAGAACTTTCTGATAGGAAAAAACAGACTAAAGATACATTTTCGGAGTGCTGGCTGGATATTGAATTTAATCGTTTGCATTGGTACAGTCAAATTATTGAATTAAGCAAGAATGAGACAACGGCACTTAATCTTTTTTGGACTAAACCTGATTTGCCGATCACCATGGAAGAGTTGCGTCAAGCGGTTTGGGGGGACAAGAATATCGGTGATTCCACGATACGGGAATTGATCAATCGGATACGGAATAAAGTGGAGACTTTATGTATTGAAAACATATACGGGACGGGGTATATTCTGAAAAGTGAGATAAATATTTAACGATTGAGAATCTTTTGTGCCGTTCTTTGAATGGCCTCTGCAAAATCAAGAAAAACTTTTTCATCTATCTTTAGGAGTGGATGATTTTCATGTTCCATCCATTGTGCCTGTATCGTATATTCATATTCATTGGTTGCAGCGTTGAGTTGTTCGTAAAAATCCAAAATCCAGTTGGGCTGGGCATTATGCGATAAATCAATGGAGATAAAATCGTTTTCACGGTCAGTATCGGTGTCAAGATTGGTAATGATCATCGTATCCCCTCCTTATTGAATCTATATTTGTAGAAAAATGTGTTTTAAAATTATATTGAATTTCTCTCTAACATTTTCGTTTCCGTTTCTAACATTTTGAATGTGTTTAGTTGAATATATAGGTAAAATAACGCCCATGAAAATACTTGTCGATGCCGATGCATTTCCTAATGCACTTAAAGAAATTCTCCTTCGTGCCGTGTTAAAACGTCAGATTCCCACCATTTTTATCGCCAATAAAAGAATCGCTACTCCCGATGTCGCGTATGTATCAATGGAAGTTGTGGCACAAGGCCCCGATGAAGCCGATCACCGTATCACAGAGCTGTGTGAATCGTGTGATATTGTCATAACCGCCGATATTCCTTTGGCGGATCGTATTGTGACCAAAGGAGCCGTCGGGCTTGATCCGCGCGGAACGATTTATGATGAAAACAACATCAAACACCTCCTTGCAATGCGCAATCTGATGGAAGAGCTACGCAATAACGGAGAGATTACGGGTGGCCCGAGTGCTATCGGAGAAAAGACAGTGCGGGCATTTGCGGATGGACTTAATAAACTCCTCTCAAAGCGATTGTAAAAGCTCCCCTTTACCCTTTAGTCATTATAATCTTTTTACTTTTTTTCAAGGCATTTTTTTATGAGTACGATCCCCCCGTTTACCCACCTTCATCTCCATACCGAATACTCTTTACTTGATGGTGCAAACAAAATTTCCGCGTTAGCCTCACGGGTTAAAGAGCTGGGGATGACCTCGGTGGCGATGAGCGATCACGGGAATATGTTCGGGGCGATTGATTTTTATCAGCAGATGCGCGGAGCGGGGCTTAAACCGATCATCGGGATGGAAGCGTACATCCATAACGGTGAAGAGTTGGGGGATAAAACGATCAAACAGCGTTTTCACGTTTGTTTGTTTGCCAAAAACGAAGCGGGTTATAAAAACCTCATGTACCTCTCTTCCCAAGCCTATATCAACGGCTTTTACTACTTTCCCCGTATCAATAAACAGCTGCTGCGCGAGAACTGCGAGGGGATCATTTGCACCTCGGCGTGTTTGCAAGGGGAGGTAAACTGGCATCTCAATACCAACAGTGAACGTAACGTCAAAAACGGGGCGTTAGGGTACGACGAAGCGAAGCGGATCGCGTTAGAGTACAAAGAGATTTTTGGCGATGATTTTTATATGGAGATCATGCGCCACGGGATTGCCGATCAGCTTTTTATCGACGAGCAGGTGATCCATATTTCTCAAGAGACGAATATCAAACTCGTCGCCACCAACGATACCCACTACACCTATGCGGATGATGCGCAGTATCACGAAGCGTTTATGTGTATCGGGATGAATAAACTCTACGATGATCCTAAGCGTATGCGTCACTCCGTTCATGAGTTTTACATCAAATCCCCTGAGCAGATGGCACGGCTCTTTGCCGATATCCCTGAAGCGCTCTATAACACCCAAGAGATCGTTGAGAAGTGTCAGTTAGAGCTCAAACTCGGGAACCCGACACCCCCGAACTTTAAATTTACGACCGAATACGCTCTCGAAGAGGGGCTAACTATCGAAGAGGATTCGGAGTATTTTATCCACCGTTGCCGAATCGGTTTGGAATTACGGCTCGAACACGTCCCCTCAGAGCGTCATACCGAGTATCGAGAACGGCTAGAGTTCGAGATGCAGGTGATCAACCAGATGAAATTCCCCGGTTATATGCTCATCGTTTGGGATTTCGTCCGTGAAGCAAAACGGATGGGGATTGCTGTAGGACCGGGGCGGGGATCGGCGGCGGGAAGCCTTGTCGCTTATAGTCTTGAGATAACCGATATCGATCCGATGAAATACGATCTCCTCTTTGAGCGTTTTCTCAATCCGGAACGGGTATCGATGCCCGATATCGATATGGACTTTATGCAAGCACGCCGCGGTGAGATCATCGACTACGTGGTGCGCAAATACGGACGGGAGCAGGTGGCACAGATCATAACGTTTGGTTCGCTGCTCGCCAAAGGGGTTATTCGTGATGTTGCACGGGTACTCGAAATGCCTCTCTCCCAAGCCGATATGATGGCGAAACTGATCCCCGATGAGTTGGGGATCACCCTCAACGGTAAAACCAAAGGGGGAGAGTTTAAGCCCGGAGCCTTTCAAAAAGAGCCGAAAATTTCTGAACTGATCGAATCCGATGCTCAAGCGGCGCGGGTTTGGGAATTTAGCAAAAAGTTAGAAGGATTAAAACGTAATGCGGGGATGCATGCGGCGGGAGTCGTTATCTCTAATGAGCCTCTGTGGAAGAAAACCCCGATCTACAAACCCTCAGGCGAGGAGACATTTGTTACCCAATATTCGCTGAATTACCTCGAAGATATCGATCTGATTAAATTCGACTTCTTGGGACTTAAAACGCTCGATGTTATCGATAACGCGATCAAGCTAATCCGCAAGCGCTACGGTGTAGAGGTAAACTGGCATAAAATCGATGAGAATGATCCGAAAGTGTACGAGATTATCCAAAGCGGTGACACGATAGGGATGTTCCAAATCGAGAGTTCGGGGATGCAGGATCTGAACAAACGGCTCAAACCCTCCTCATTTGAAGACTTGATTGCGGTACTCGCCCTCTATCGTCCCGGACCGATGGAATCGGGGATGTTGCATGATTTTATTGAGCGTAAACACGGTCGTCAAGAGATTAGCTATACCTTTGATTCTATGGAGCCGATTCTCAAACCGACCTATGGGGTCATCGTTTATCAAGAGCAAGTTATGCAGATCGTACAAACGGTCGGGGGAATGAGCCTCGGCGGAGCGGATATCGTTCGCCGTGCGATGGGGAAAAAGAAAATCGAAGAGATGCAAAAGTACAACAAAGAGTTCAGTGAAGGGGCTGCCAATCAGGGGTTGGATTACAAAAAAGCTTCTGAACTTTTTGATCTGATCGAGAAATTCGCCGGTTACGGGTTCAATAAATCCCACTCGGCGGCGTACGCGATGGTCACCTTCCAAACCGCGTGGCTCAAAACCTACTACCCGCAAGAGTTTATGGCGGCATTGCTCACTTCAGAGAAAGACAACACCGACAAGGTGGTCAAATACATCGATGAAGCCAAACGGATGAAAATCTTCCTCGGTGCCCCCGACATCAACCACTCACAGCTCGAATTCTCCGCGATTAACAAAGACTCTCAGGATCAAATCCTCTTCGGTCTAGGAGCGATCAAAGGGGTCGGCGAAGCGGCGGTCGAATCGATCCTCGAAGCACGGAGTGAGGGGGAGTTTAAAGATATCCAAGACTTTATCAACCGTATCGAACCCCAAAAAGTGAATAAAAAGGTGATCGAGTGCATCATCAAAGCGGGGGGATTGGATCATTTCGGATACTCCCGCCGTGCGTTGATCGAGCAGGTCGAAACCCTTGTCGAAACGGCAAAGAAAGGGTCATCTTTGAAAAAAGATGCCCAATTCAGCCTATTCGGAGACGATGAAGAGGTGACGGCGGTCGAATTGACTCTCAAGAATATGGATGAGTACGAGTTAAAAGCTCTTTTGGATTTTGAAAAAGATACCCTCGGATTCTACGTCTCCGGTCACCCCCTCGATAACTTCCGTGAGCAGATCGATGCGATCAACTATACCCTCTCCTCAGAGGTTGAGAACATCGAGGATGGATCGACGGCCATTTTCATAGGAAAGGTCGAAACGATCACGAAAAAGATGTCGAAAAAAGGGTCACAGTTTGGTCTTGTAAGTCTCATGGACTTCCACGGCAATATCGAAGTGATGCTCTTTAGTGACAAAGTCGATCAACTCGAAGCAATGGATTTGGATGAGCCGATTGCGTTCAAGGTCAAAGTGACCCATACCGAGATGTTCACCCGCATCAGCGTCAGTAAAATCATGACGTTAGCCGAAGCAAAAAAAGAGGCAAAAAAGGTAGAGACCAAAATTGTCGAAAACCTCCCGCCGCAGGAGCCGTTGCAACTGCGTATCCGTCTCAGTGATAACCTCGAAGCGTTAGAGAAACTCTATACCCTCGTCCGTCGTCATCCGGGACGCCGTGAGATTCGCCTCACTATCGTCTCGAAACTCGCCGATGTCGTTATCAATTCGGCAATACGGGTAGATAATAAGGTGATTGAAGAGTTAAGCGCCTTAGAAGATGTGGATATTATTTAGGAGATAGTTATGCGCGAATTTAACGAAGAGATGATCAGTTTTATCGATGCCTCCCCGACTCCGTTTCATGCAGTCGATTGGATGGCAAAAACGCTAGAGTGTCGAGGATTTATCAGACTGGAAGAAGACCAGACGTGGAAGCTGGAAGAGGGGAAAGACTATTATGTCACCCGTAACGATTCCTCCATTGTCGCCTTTACCTATCCTCCGTGCAATGAAAAAGGGTATACCATCGTAGGTGCCCATACCGACTCTCCCCATCTGCGTCTCAAACCTAACCCTCTGACGACCTCTGCGGGGGTAAAGCGGCTCGGAGTCGAACCCTACGGCGGAGTCTTGCTCAACCCGTGGTTTGATCGTGATTTGGCGTTGGCGGGTCGCGTCGTCTATCTTGACGGTGAAGTGCGTAAAGAGGCATTGATCAATATTAATCTCCCCATCGCGATAATCCCCTCACTTGCCATCCATCTCGACCGTGATGCCAACAGTTCCCGCTCCATCAATGCCCAGAGTGATATCGTCCCCATCATCGCAACGGGGGATGTTGATTTTGAAAGCTTTATCCTCTCACAGATCCAAGAAAACAGCAGTGAACTAACCCTTTTGGCTCACGAACTCAGTTTTTATGATATTCAAAAAGCCTCATTCGTCGGGATAAACAGCGAGTTTATTTCCTCGGCGCGTTTGGATAACCTCTTAAGCTGTTATGTGGGACTTCAGGCGCTGTTAGAGACCTCGTATCCGATGATGCTTGCGTGCATGGATCACGAAGAGGTGGGAAGTGATTCTCATGTTGGGGCAGGGGGGACATTTGTGGAAGAGACCCTTCGCCGCATTGCAGGGGAGAACTTTACGACGCTGATGCGCCGTTCGCTCATGGTATCGTGTGATAATGCTCATGCCCAACATCCCAATTTCCCGAACAAACATGAGTCTGAGCATGCACCGCTGCTCAATGCAGGGGTAGCAATCAAGATTAATGCCAACCAACGTTACGCGACCAGCGCACGAACCCAAGGGAGATTTCTCCAATGTGCAAAAGCATTGCATATTCCGACTCAAACCTTTGTAACGCGCAGTGACATGGGATGCGGTAGTACGATAGGCCCTATCAGTGCAACCCGCTTGGGAATCGAGACCCTTGATGTCGGTGTACCGACTTTGGGGATGCATTCGATTCGTGAACTCTCAGGTACCAACGATGCTTACGGGCTTTATCGCATTTTAATGCATTTGGGTGATTTCTAATGACCGAAACGATCTCTGCCGCAGAGCTTAAGGCTCTTATCGATCAAACCTATAAAGTTGAAGAAGAATATGTAGCGCTACGCCAGTCGTATGAACATCTTCAAAGTACGATTGAGCAAGTCATCGAGTTTCTCCCCAATGCGATTTGGATTGTGGAAACGGATGGCTCCATTTTTTTGCAAAATTCGCAAGGTAAGGCATTAGGCAAACTTTTCGATACACTTCATCTGGATGAGGAAGATTACGAGATGACGTTTAAAGAACGCTCGTATTTAATCAAATCCGCACAACATAACGAGAAGCGTTTGTTAAGCGCTACCGATATTACGGAGCAAAAACGGAAAGAGAACCTTGCTACCATGGGGCAGATGGCGGCACATCTCTCTCATGAAATCCGCAATCCTATCGGCTCCATCGCTTTGCTCGCTTCCACATTAATGAAGCGGGTTAAAGAGGAGAACAAACCGATCGTGACGGAGATTCAAAAATCACTTTATCGGATTGAACGGATTATTAAAGCGACATTGATGTTTTCTAAAGGGGTGAGTGCTCAAAAAAATGCGCTTAGGTGGTTTCAAATCCGTGAAGCGCTTACGAGCGCTATCGGTTATTACAGCTATGCCAAGCCTATCGAGTTTAAATTTCCCGAAGAGGATTTTGAACTTTTCGGGGATTTGGATCTTTTAACGATGTTGTTTACCAATTTTGTTTTTAATGCGATTGATGCGATTGAACTCGATGAAGAGGAAGAGGGGAAAATAGAAATAGATCACTCCCAAGAGGGGGAATATCATATTTTTGAAATTTATGACAGCGGAATCCCTATCGAGAATAAAAAGTGGCTATTTGAAGCCTTTAAAAGTACGAAAGAGCGCGGCAACGGGTTAGGGTTGGTTCTCTCAAAAAACATTGTCGAATCTCACGGCGGTGAGATCGTTTTGTGTGAGGGAGAGCGTAAAGGATTTCGTTTTAGCCTCTCTTCTTAGAGAGGCTTAGGTTCACCGAGATAATACCCTTGTAGGTAATCAACTCCCAACTCGATACATTTGTTGTAAACCGCTTCGGAATGGACAAACTCCGCTACCGTTTTTAAACCTAAGTGTTTTGAGAATTCGGTAATGGCGGTTAGAATGGTCTGCGCATTTCTATCCGTGTCGATGTTACGAATCAATGATCCGTCAATTTTTAAGATATCTACATCGAGTTTGATAATATGGGCGAAGTTGGAATAACCGGTACCGAAATCATCGATTGCGATACGGCATCCGAACCGTTTTACTTCGCTAATAAAGGCAGAGACTTCCGGATAGTTTTCAATCCCCTCACTCTCCAGCAACTCAAAAATAATACGATGCGTATGGGCTGAAGTGTGGAGTTTTTGAATTAAAAACTCTTTGGTCGGCTTATCAAAAATATCATCCACCGAAAGGTTCATCGAAAAGGTATAGGGAGTTGTTTCCAACATGTTAAATACTTCTTCAATGACAAATTGAGAGAGAAGCGGGTAGAGACGTGATTGACGTGCAGCGGGGAGAAAAAAGCCCGGAGAGACGATTTCTCCGTTATTATCAATCATTCGAATGAGCGCTTCATGCTCGACGATCTCACCGTTTTTAGCGTCAAATATCGGCTGATAATGGAGGCAAAACTGTTTCTCTTCAATCGCCTCTTTGAGTTTTTTACTCCAGAGAATATTGTGTTGGTACTCTTGTCTGATTTGCATGGTTTCATCGTAGAGTTGATAGCTAAGGCGTCTTTTCTTCGCCGATTTCAATGCCATATCGGCATTGGCGAGAAGATCAATGGCATGAACATGGCGGCTTCGTGCAATATCCATCCCCATCGTTAAGGTGACGTAAATACTGGCACCGTGAAGATCATAATATTGTGATTGCAGATGATGGACAATCGAGAGGCGAGCCGCTTCAAGATTTGCCGAACTCATAGCCTCACTTAGCGTAATCGCGTACTCATCCGAAGGCATTTTATAGAGCTGCATCGGTAAATCATGGATTGCTTCTTGAATCGATTGGGTTAATGCCAAAATAGTTTCATCGCCGATAGCATGACCGTAAAAGTCATTGATCTCTTTAAAATTATCGATATTGAGGAGTATTAGCGCATAAAAACGGGTATCGTGAATGTCCCGAATCAGAGCATTTCGGTTTGGAAGTGAGGTGAGATTGTCGGTATGCAGTTGATGTTCGAGTTTTTGATTCAGTTCTCGAGTAATTTCCGTATCGTGTTCAATACGACGGATCAAAATATTAAATCCATAATGGAGAACAATACCGACAACGGTCAATAAGAAAAGGCTGATAGCGATGAGATTGCGTATCTCTCTTTCGTATTCAGTGACATCTTCGGTAATATCAAAGGCGCAGGTCATCATCGCAATGATCTCATTTTGATAGTTGGTTAACGGGCGCGATGCGATGACATAATCGTTGGTATTGACGGTGTAGCGGTTACTCTCATTAAACGTAAACGTTGCGGGAAGTTGATTAAAAAGGGGATCGTTTGAAGAGACGATGGAGTAATTTTGATAGATAACATGATTGGAATCGGGAAGTAGATTCTTTAGCTTTTTCGTATCAAAGGCTATGGCGCTTTTAATTCCCGAATGGGCATCCAGTCTTTTTTGAACGCGATCTATTTTTGCAACGGTTTGGATAATACCGATGAAGGATTCATTTTTAAAGATGGGGATGATGGTGACTACGGAGACATCGTAAATCGTCACATCCAAGGTGGTGACGCTTTGACGTGTCGTGATGGCATGGGCCAAAACAGGACGTTTATGTAAAATATTGTCCCCAAACTTTTTTGGTTCTTGGAGGCGGAGAAAATGGACGCCGTCAGCTCCGATAAATCCGCTCATATCAACGTCTCCGCGTTGTCTGGCTTCCTCAAAATAAGGGAGTGTAAGGCGATAAAGTTTTTCTCGATCCTGTGCGGCAAACGCATCGACGATATCGCGATTGCCCGCAATTTTGCAGGCAAGTTCACTCAGCCCTTTTTGGGTATCGAGTATCGCTAAATCAAAAGAGTTACGTAAAAGTGCTCTGTGTGCGGAAGTTTTTTCATTTAAAACGTGCTTTTTATCCTGGATAATTGTGAATATAAAAATAATAATTAGTAATACTACAAGGGCAATAGAGTAAAGAGTAGCACGCTGTTTAATTTTATTCACTCATGACCCTTTTCTTTTGCAGAATGGCATTATTATAACATAGGAAAAGGGGAGTTGTGACGTAAAAACAGTTAAATTTGTTATGAATTTAATGTTTTGGGAAAAGAACGGAACCCAAACGGACGAGTGTTGAACCGCATTCGATAGCAAGTTCGAAATCACTGCTCATCCCCATGGAACAGACGGTAGCATTAGGGAGCGTTTCATAAATACGGCGGGTGGTTTCAAAACTTTTTTTAATGATGAAAGGATCTTCAACATGCGCTCCGATAGACATTACCCCTTGTAAATGCAGATGCGGGCACTCTTCCTGAATTTGGGCATATTTTTCGCTGATCTCTTCCGGAAAAAATCCGCTTTTAGACTCTTCATAGGCGGAGTTAATCTGTACCAACGCGCGCATACTCATCTTCTCTCGTCCCAAACGCTCATTGAGCGCGTAAGCAAGTTCCAATGAATCAATAGAATGGAGTAAATTAGGGTGTACACTTAGGAGATGGTTAATCTTATTTTTTTGCAAGGTACCGATGAAATGCCACTCAATCGGTAGCTCTTGGAGTGCTTCACTTTTGGCAATCAAATCTTGTACTTTATTCTCTCCAAAGGCACGCTGTCCTATTGCATAGAGCGATTTGATTGCAGAGTCATCCACGTATTTGCTGGCAGCGACGATTTTTACAATGTGGTGATCACTTACACGTAAACGGGCTTTTTCAATACGTTCGATAATTCGGTCAAAGGAGAGTTTTTGTTCCAGTGGGGTCATTGCATTAACCTCGTAATGTCGTTATAGAGTCCCAAACTCATTAATCCGAGTAGTAAAACCCATCCCCCGATGGTGAGTTGGGTAATGACCGCTTCACTCGGCGGACGTCGTCGGATCATCTCATAAAGATTGAACATGATATGTCCTCCATCGAGTGCCGGTATCGGGAGAAGATTGAGCACACCGAGATTGACGGAGATAAGGGCGGCAAAGAAGAAGAGGCTCATCCATCCATACGATGTTGCATCCGCAGTAATCTGAACAATACTGACAACACCGCCGACCTCTTTGGCAGGGACAACTCCGGTTAAAAGTTTTTGGACACTTTGAAAGATTAGCAATGAAGAGTTATAGGTCTCTTCACTCGCATATTTGAGTGCACCGATAGGACTCAGCTCCATGGTATGGGTAACTCCCGCAGGGGCGATCCCCACCATTCGCCGTTGGATACGCTCTTTAAAAATATTTTGCGTTTCGGATATTTTTGGCGTAACACTGAGGAGATGGACGTTACTTTTGCGTTCAACGTGAAGGGTTAACGTTCCGACAGAAGATTTGATTGCGTCGGAGAGTTCGTTCCATTCACGGATGCTCTCCCCGTTAACGCTGAGGATGATATCCCCTTTTTGAAGTCCTGCTAAGGCTGCGGGAGAATCTTTTGCGACATTGCCGATAACCGGAGAGAGCGCTTGCGGCCCCCCTAGTGCGATAACGTAAAATAAAACCCACGCCAACGCGAAGTTGGCAAGGGGCCCTGCGAGGAGGATAATGATCCGTTGCCACGGCTTTTTACTGTTGTAGCTGTCATTATCGCGGCTCAGTGCCGTGGGGTCGAGATCGTCCTGCCCTTTCATTTTGACATAGCCGCCCAGAGGAATAGCGGAGATTTGCCATTGCGTTCCGATCCACTGAAACGAGAGAAGTTTTTTACCGAAACCGATACTGAAGACTTCGACATAAACACCGAAAAAACGGGCGGCACTGAAGTGACCGAGTTCATGGATGAAAATAAGTACCGATAAAACGGCAAGGGCGACGATCCAGCTCACGATTATCCTTTTACTTTATAGGCTTTACTAAAGCCGATCACGTATTCGGCTCCCGAATAGAGGGTGAGGGCAACAGCGATCCAAAGGAGCACATCCCCGAATGGCCAATGCATCAGCAAAAATCCGATAGCGATCATCTGCGCGACCGTTTTCACTTTCCCCGCCATCGACGCACTGACATCGATCCCCTCGGAGAGGGAGAGGGTGCGAAGCCCTGTGATAAAGAGTTCACGGACAATAATGATATAGATCGCCCATGCCGATGCGGCACCGCTCATCATAAGTCCTAAAAAGGCGGCGAGGGTGAGCATCTTATCGGCGAGCGGATCGAGAATTTGTCCGACGATGGTGATTTGATCGAGTTCACGCGCGATATAACCGTCAAAAAAGTCGGTAACGCTGGCAATAACAAAGAGCAGAGATGCGGTGTAGTAGCTCCAGCTGATATCCCATCCCGCATTACTAAAGATCTGAGGATTGAGAATGATCCAAAACATCACCGGAGCGATTAGGAGGCGCGAGAGGGCGAGAAGATTGGGAAGGTTAAACACTCGATGAGCCTTTGATTAATTCTAAATAAAGCGCGTAACGCGATGGCGCTAGCGCCGTGAGCCTGCTGCTGAAGCAAACCCAGTGTTAACGTAGGCTAGCGGGCTTTGCCCGTAGCCGTATTCATGATTATTGAAATGTAGTTCCGCCATCAACAACAATTGTTTGTCCTGTAAGCCATGAAGAGCCTTCTCCGCAGAGGAAGAGACACGCACCCGTCAAATCTTCGGCTTCCCCCATACGGCTAAGCGGCGAGCGTTTGACCACTTCCCCTTTTACCTCTTCGTAGTTCGGGAACGCTTTAAGGGCATCGGTATCGATAGGGCCGCCGCTGACGGCATTGACACGGATTCCTAATCCGCCGAGCTCTGCCGCTGCGTAGCGCACCATCGCTTCAACAGCCGCTTTGTTGGTTCCGTGACCCGCATAGTTAGGAGTATACACGAGATTACCGGTGGAACTCATAGAGATGATCGAACCGCCACCCACTTTTTCCATCCGTTTTGCCGCTTCTTGCGCACCGACAACGAAAGCATTGACCGTAGCGGTATAGATGTTGTTAAGCCCTTTGGGTTTGAGACGCATAAAGGGACCGAATCCGCCGACAACCGCACGACCTGAGATGATCGCGTTGGAGATGAAATAATCAAGACGATCGAAATCTTCATCAAATTTTGCATAGACCTCTTTGTACTCATCCGGCTCTAAAATATTAAGAGCGTATCCGCGACATTTAACACCGTATTGTTTTTCAATATCAGCTGTAATCTCTTGCGCGATCTCTGCATTAGAGTTATAGGTAAACGCTACGTTTACCCCCTTGGATGCGAATGCATAAACGATTGCTTTTCCGATACCGCGGGTTCCGCCGCTGATGAGTAGAGTTTTACCTTGCATAGTCAATTAGATTCCTTTTATAGTGTAGTTTTTCATAACGCTCTCGAGCCGTTTCATATTCTCATTACTTGGCATAACGAGAGGAAGACGGTATTCGAGGGTGTCGATAAGTCCCGCGATATACATTGCCGCTTTGATCATAACCGGATTGGATTCCAAAAAGAGCGCTTTATTGATCGGAAACAGTTCATCATTCAATGCTTTTGATCCTGCTAAATCACCGCTAAGCGCTTTGGCTACCAACGCACTTTTTAAATCGGGGAGGAGGTTTGAGGTAACGGAGGTGATTCCTGCACCGCCACAAGCGAGGATCGCGTAATCGATTGCGTCATCCCCGCTGAAAACTTTAAGCTCCGGTCTGCGGGAGAGGAGTTCGATAGTGCGTTCGATGCTCCCCGTCGCCTCTTTGATCCCGTAGATGTTTTTGACATCATCATACAGACGGATAACGGTATCGGCACTGATATCGACAACGGTGCGTCCCGGTACATTATAGAGCATAAAAGGGATTTCCGGCACCGATTCGGCAATGGCTTTGTAGTGCTGATAGAGCCCCTCTTGGGAGGGTTTGTTGTAATACGGAGCAACTGAGAATATCGCGTCGACACCGCACGCTTGAGCCGTACGGGCCGCTTCGATCGCTTCTGCGGTGGAGTTACTTCCTGCCCCTGCGAGGACTTTGGTCGAAGTCCCTTTACACACGGCAACGGCGATTTCCATACAAATACGATCTTCATCATACGTCAGGGTTGCACTCTCTCCCGTCGTCCCTACCGGACAAACGGCGTTGATCCCGTGATTGATTTGTCGTTGAATGAGATCCGCGTATTTTTGCTCATCGAGTTTCCCGTTTTTAAACGGGGTGATGAGGGCGGTCGTTGAGCCTGTTACTAGATTCATTTTTGTCCTTTGCGTAGGATTATCGTGGTTGATTTTTCAGGTTTGAGATACTCTTTTGCCACTTTTTGGATCTCTGAGGGTTTGAGTGCATCGATAGCACTTTCGTAGTGAAGCAAGGGGGCTATATCTCCGCGAGCGAGGTAGCTTCCGAACAAATCGGCGACCGAGGTGGAACTCTCCAAAGAGTAAATAAAATCAGATTTCGTATTGATTTTGACTTTATCGAGTTCTGCTTTTTCGACAGGAGCGTTTTGGAGTGAGCGAATGACCTCCCATATCTCTTTTTCAACGCTTTCGGCTTTGACACCGTTGTTGCACACGGCTAAAAAGAGGAAAACGCCAGGATCGATATTCTCCATATTATAGGCGTAAATTTGATTGACAAGTTGTTTTTCATCGACTAAAAGACGGTTCAGTCGTGAACTTTTGCCTGCGCTGAGCATTTCACTCAAAGCTGAGAGTTTAGGCTGATCCGCGTGTTGAAAGTTGGGGATAGGAAAACTGATGGCGAGCATTTCCACTTCACTCTCTTTGTTGACAATAACACGGCGGGCGCCGTCTTGTTCGGGTTCAATAGTGTTTTTCATAGGGATATCAAGAGTATTGGAAACGGAGCCAAAATGTTTTTCTGCTTCTTTAAAAATGGTATCGCTTTGGATGTCTCCCGTGACGATGAGAATAGCGTTTTTCGGTTGGTAGTAGGTTTGATGGAAACTGCGGATATCTTCTAATGTCCACGTTTGAATGTCATTCATAAATCCAATCGGCGTCCAGTGGTAAGGGTGATAAACGTAGGCACTATTAAAAAGGCGGAAATAGAGATACCCCATCGGATTGTTATCGGTGCGCCAGCGACGCTCTTCGGCAACAACGTTACGCTCAGGTTGGAACTCTTCGTCTTTGAGGTTGAGATTTTGCATCAGCTCCGAAAAGAGTGAGAGCGATTTACCGAGATTCTCACTACTTGATTTGATGTAATAATGGGTGAAGTCAAATCCGGTTGAGGCGTTATTGAGTCCGCCGATGCTTTTGACCTCTTCATCAAATTCACCCGCTTTGAGGTTTTTTGTCGATTTAAAGTTCATATGTTCAAGCATATGGGCGATACCGCTTTTACCCATCACTTCATTGCGGCTTCCCACTTTGTAAAAAATATCGGTAGAGATAACCTGTGAGCCGTTGTCCATTGGGATAGCAACGACTTGCAACCCGTTAGAGAGGGTTCTGGTTTCGTAGTGGGGAAGGGATGAGGCCATAAGGGTTCCTAGAGACAAAATTGTTGCAATGAGGATTTTCATCGCCGATCTGCACCGATTGCTTCGGTAATCGAGCTATAGCCATCGGATGCCAAAAGATCGACAAGACCGCTATTGATCTCTTCGATCACTTCGGGACCTTTAAAAATCAGCGAGGTGTAGATTTGTACGAGTGAAGCACCCGCGCGGATACGACGGTATGCCTCCTCAGGCGTACTGATCCCGCCGACGCTGATAAGGGTCGCTTTTCCGTAGAGCTCACGTGCAATCGCATCGAAGATGTAAAAACTTCGTTCGCGTAATACTTCACCGCTAAGCCCCCCGATATCTTCAGGCTCGGAGACAAGAGAGTAATCGACGGTCGTATTGGTGGCGATGATTCCATCCGCTCCGCTCGCAACCGCGTGGACACAGAGGGCTACCGCTTGATCTTCAGACATATCGGGGGCGATTTTGAGCAAAATCGGTTTGTCTGTGAGTGCTTTGGCTTCGGAGAAGAGTTGAGTGATAAACGCTTCGTTTTGGAGATCACGCAATCCCGGAGTATTCGGAGATGAGATATTGATGACCATGTAATCGGCGTACTCATGAAGCGCTTTGATGCGGGTGGTGTAGTCTTTGATCGCTTTATCGTCGGGGGTAATTTTATTTTTCCCGATGTTAACACCGATAGGGGTGCTGAAAGGATAAATATTTTTAAGACGATGGCTGATACGGAAAAGGCCGTCGTTGTTGAATCCCATCGCATTTTGGAGGGATTCTTCTTCGATGTGTCTCCAAAGTCTCGGGCGCGGATTCCCCTCTTGCGGTTTCGGGGTGAGGGTTCCGATCTCAGTAAAACCGAATCCTAAGGACATCACGCCGTGAAACATTGTCGCATTTTTATCGAATCCTGCGGCTAAACCGACGGGATTGAGAAATGTTCGACCAAAAAGCTCTTGGGTTAGAGAAGGGTGGGTGACGAAATGTTTTGTCATCCATCCGTTGAAGAGAGGAGGACAAAAACTCGCAGAGCTTAAGAGTGCGGCGGCCACGGTATGGGCGTTTTCAGGTTGAAGTTTAAAAAGCCAAGGTTTTAAAGATTCGTAATCAAACATAAATGACCCGCCTAATAGAGATTAAAGTTGTCGCGATTATACTCAAAAAAGGATTAATAGGGGATTATTCACCCATTTTCCCTGCCAGACGGCGATAATTTTCGGAGGTTTCAAGGAGTTCTTGATGGGTTCCGCGGGCGATAATCTCCCCCTCTTCAAAATACAAGATCAGATCGGCATGGGTAATGGTACTAAGGCGGTGGGCAATAATAAGGGTGATTTTATCTTGAGCGTACGATTGCAACGCCCTTTGAATACGTTTTTCACTTTCGTTATCGAGGGCACTGGTCGCCTCATCCAAAATAAGGAGGGATGCGTGTTTGTAGATGGCACGGGCGATGGCGATCCGTTGACGTTGACCGCCGGACAGTT
>JAGXFM010000007.1 GCA_024637215.1 Sulfuricurvum sp. | reverse complement strand
TGTTCACTCCCTCCTGTCAGCCTCAGTGCTGAGTTGCAGGCGCAAGTAGAGCAACAAACCAAAAAAATCGCATTGGGTCTCGGAGTCATCGGACTCTTGAACATCCAATACGCGATCTACCAAAACGAGGTTTACCTCATCGAGGTTAATCCGCGCGCATCCCGTACCGTGCCGTTTGTCTCTAAAGCAACCGGAATGCCGCTTGCGAAAGTCGCAACCCGTGTTATGGTGGGTGATACACTTCGTAATGCCCTCAAATTCTACGACAACTACAATGTCGTTATGGAAGCCGATGGATTGCTCAAACCGCGTCTCAAAGGGCATGTTGCGATCAAAGAGGCGGTATTCCCGTTCAACAAACTCTACGGTGCCGATTTGGTTCTCTCTCCAGAGATGAAATCGACCGGTGAAGTTATGGGGATCAGTCAAAACTTCGGTGTCAGCTTCGCGAAAAGCCAGTTGGCAGCAGGAAATAAAATCCCAACCTCAGGAACCTGTTTCCTCTCCTTTATCGAAATGGACAAAGCTCACGCCCCTGAAATCGCACGCGGATTGCATAACCAAGGATTCAAACTTGTGGCAACACGCGGTACCCAAAAGGTGATCGAAGCGGCAGGCATCCCATGTGAAGCCGTCCTTAAAATCTCTGAGGGACGTCCTAATATCGAAGACGTGATGAAAAATGGAGAGATCTCTCTCGCTATCAACACCTCCGATAACAAAACCTCGAAAAAAGACGCCGAACAGATCCGCCAGATCGTATTACGTATGGGAACACCGTATTTTACAACGCTCAGTGCGGCACGTGCTGCTATCGAAGCGATGACCCATATGCAAGATGACAGCTGGATGGAACCTCACGCGCTCCAAGACTATCTTATCCCTTAAATCATGAAAAAAATTCTCCTCGCCCAAACCGACACCACCGTCGGTTTTCTCTCTCAAGATCCGGCTCGACTTGAAGAGATTAAGATGCGCTCAAAAGAGAAACCCTTCCTCAAAGTCTATTCCGAATTTAAAAATTTACGCCAAGATATTCGTATTCCCTCACTTCACAAACGTCGTGTTCGTCATGCGTGCAAAACAACCTTTGTTGTTAAAAATCAAGCGTTCCGATACGTAAATGACCCTGAGCATGCAAAACTCATTCACCCATATAAATGGCTCTATTCTACCTCGGCAAATGAGAGCGGAAAATCGTATGATCCGCTCTTTTGCCACGTGGTATGTGATGTCATCATTGAAGATTCTCGCGGTCTTCATGAGCAAAGTGCCTCGAAGATCTTTTTACTAAACCCAACCCATTTAAAACAATTACGATAGGAGATTTAAAATGAAACATATTACCTCAGCAAAGCATATTATGATGGGGACAATGGGAATTGTCGTCCTTAGCGCTCTTAGTGGATGCCAAAGCGCACCGGATGAGCAAGCCGGTAGCGAAGAGAGTGTTACCCAGAATAAATTTCTCGTAGTTGAACAACAACCCAACGGTAAATACGTCATTGTTGAGGAGATGCCGACCACAGGACCGAGCCGCGCTATTATCAAAGAGACGGATGAAAACGGTACCGTAAGCGAACGGGTTATGAGTGAAACGGAGATGAAAGAACTCGCGGATCAAGAGTACAAAAAAATGGAAGCGGGGAAATCAGAACTTAATGCTGAACCGCAAGGTGAGGGGATGGGGCTTGCCGGAACTATTCTCGCCGCTGCGGGGGGAGCACTTCTGGGCAATATGATCGGAAATGCATTGATGAACAACAAAAATGTTCAAAAACACCAAAATGCTTCTAATCGCTCAGCCTATCACCGCTCATCCGCTGGCGGTAGTAATTCAGCTACTTCCAATAGCCAGAAAAAAAGTTTCTTCGGTAATTCTGCTTCCAGAAGCACCTCTTCTAGCAGCAGTTTCGGAGGATGAGTATGGTATCTCTCCAGAAAATCACGCCGATTGATGATCGGACGTTGGAACAATTAGGATTCGAGTGGCATACGGATAGCGACCAAAGTAAATATATCGCCGATGAGTTAGTTATAGTCTCGGATCGTGAAGCAGAAGCGTACTATGAAGCGGTCAATGCGTTGTATGATATGTACGCCACTGCCGCACAGCATGTCATCGACAACAACCTCTTTTTTGATCTCGGCATTCCATTTAATCTTATCGACGTGATCAAAAAAAGTTGGGAGAATGATGTTCATTGGCATTTATACGGACGATTTGACCTAGCAGGCGGTATCGATGGAGCACCAATAAAACTGATTGAATTTAATGCCGATACCCCCACATCTCTCTTTGAAACGGCTATTTTGCAATGGGCACTTCTCAAACATAACGGCATGGACGAAGAGCGGCAATTCAACAATATTTATGAGGCGATTAGTGATAATTTCCGCCGTCTCGTAACTCTTTTTGATGATCCTTCAGAGTTTGAAAAACACTACGACGGGTGGAAAATTCTTTTCAGTTCCATCAGCGGTAATATCGAAGAAGAACAAACCGTACGCCTGTTACAGCAAATGGCGATCGATGCCGGATTCGAGACCGGATTTGAGCCCCTCGGCGGTGTGAAGTTTGATGATGAGGGAATTTACGACAGCACAGAGGAGCCGTATGAGTATTGGTTCAAACTCTACCCATGGGAAGATATCGCTATTGAAGAGCCGGAACTCGCCACACAGCTCACGACGATTATGCAAAACCAAAAAGCGATACTCCTCAACCCAGCCTACACGCTGCTGTTTCAATCCAAAGGGATGATGAAAATTCTTTGTGATCTCTTCCCTGATTCCCCTTATCTTCTTAAAACCTCATATGAGCCTCTTAACGGGGTTCAACAGGTAGAGAAACGGATGTTCGGACGTGAAGGTGCCAACGTACGGATTATCGATGCTTCAGGTGCTACCCTCGAGGCGAACGACGGGCCATACGGAAACTTCAAGCCGATCTACCAAGAGTATGTCGAGTTCCCGAAAGACAGTAACGGCAACAGCTATCAAGCAGGAGTCTTTTTTGCCTATGAAGCGTGCGGATTAGGTTTCCGTCGCGGTGGAAAAATTTTGGGCAATATGTCAAAATTTGTGGGGCATCTCCTACGTTAATACATCTCTTTTTGATTCATTCTCGCTTGAAGTGCATTCGAGATATTCATGAGTGAAAAGGTAACGATAAAGATCAGTAACCCAGGGAAAAAACTCACCCACCACGCGATGTCTATCACCTCTTTACCTCCGCTGAGAATACTTCCCCAGCTCATTTGCGGAGCAACGATACCCAGACCTAAAAATGAGAGTCCGGATTCTGCTAAAATCGCCCCTCCTACCCCGAATGTAAAGCTTACCAATACAATCGGTGCAAGCAAAGGAGCATAATACTTGAGCATTATTTTCATAGGGTGCACGTTAGCAATATGTAAAATACGGATAAACGGCTTAGATGCAATGGCAAAACTCTCCGAGCGGATCATACGCGCTGTTCCCATCCATCCTGTGATCGAAATAATTAGCACTAGAACCCAAATAGAGGCATTGACATAACTCACTAGCGTTAACAGTAAAAAGAGGGTCGGGAAGGTTAAAAAAAGATCGACGACCACGATAAAAACTTTATCAAAACCGCCTCGCAAAAGTGCTGCACTTACTCCATAGAGTAATCCGATTAGTGTAGAAATAAGTGCGCTGGCAAATCCGATCAATAGGGAAACCTGCCCACCTTCCATCAATCGTGCTAATACATCACGTCCCAATCTGTCAGTACCGAACCAATGGTGTAGTGAGGGGTTGACTAAAATAGCATGAGCATCTAAAAAAAGAGGATCTACCGTATAAAGAAACGGTCCGATAAAAGAGAAAAAAATCACCGCGACAAGCGCAGTAATACTCAACAAAGGCATTATGTCTTAATGCCCAATAACGTTGTCATCATTTGATCGATGGTTGTAATAATTTTAGCGGCAGCACCGTATGAAGTTTGATACCGTATTAGATTTGCCAACTCTTCATCAATACTCACTTTACTTACCGTATCATACTCTTGCTTTACTGCATTATATTGTGCGGTTAGGGCATCGTTGGTCAATATAACCGAATTTGTTTTGGTACCTACTTGCGTCACTAAATTATCAAAATAACCATACAGTGTATCTGTAGATTTATTCAAACCACTACCGAACGTAACCGATGCAAATTGCAATTCAACCATCTTTAATGCCGTTTGATTGTCACCGTTTGCGGGAGATTTAAACCCTTTTATTTTACTCGTATCCTCTTTTAACGCACTATTGAGTGAAATATCCTTGGCATCCGATCCGTCATAAAAGCGATTGATACCCGTTACACCGGCGAAGTTTGTCCCATTATCTTCAATCGCGAATGTATACCCTTGCGCCAGTAAAGATGCTTTTAAATCGACCTGAAATACTTTTTGATTTGTGTTAAACGTCGCCAGCAACATATCATCAATATCATTAAGAGCATTACCGTCTTGATTGTCATCGTTTGACAAATTGATCTGACCGACGATACTGTTCGTTGTCATCGGTAAATCATCAATCATCGTCCCCTGATCCATAGAAATAGTACGCCGACCGACTTCATTCCCGTCAATGTCATACACGATAATGTCAAAAGTCCCTGTATTAAAATTCTCATCCGTACTCAGTAATGACTGATTATTTGAAAAACTAAGCTGATTTGACTGCATCGACGTCGTGGCGGTTTCCGCATACACATTATTGGTCGCTTCAATCATCCCTTTAGCAAAATCATCAAGATTATTAATGGTCTCTTGTAAAAATCCGTCTTCGAATTCTCCGTTTGTCCCGATTGTTGACCCTCTTAATTCGAGTAAAGCACCAATTTTTCCACCGGTAATACTATCGGTATAAGGAACTTTAACACCGTCTTGACGTTCATAATATAAATCATTGTATCCGTTTTGATTGCCGGCACTGTCCATCCCTATCGGATGGAATGAACCACCGTCAACAATATTAAAACCACCGATTTGAATAGTATAACTTCCCTGCTTTAAGGCGATATTGCTATCTATAACATTATTGGTCTCAATCTGCCCCACAATCACTTTTGCACCGATAAGTTTTGACATAGATAATTCTAACTGGGTTCGCTGATCACGTAAATCGTTAGCATTATTCATACTGCCTGATTCAGCTTTATTGATCTCTATATTCAATTCTGAAATTTGTTTTGCGATGCGGTTAACTTCATCAATATTGACTTTTACTTGGTCATCCAATGAGCTTTGAAGGCTTGTAATTTGAGAGCGTGTCTCTTGAATATGCTGTGTAAGAGTTTCTGTTTGCTGAGCCAAGGCCACTTTTAACGAAGTATTACTCGGGTTAGCAGCAAGCGACTGCCACGTGTCGAAATAGTTTTGCATGTCATTTTTTATTCCGACATCATCAATTTCTGGAAAATAGGAGGAGAGCTCTTCAAGATTCTTTTTCAAGGTATCTGAATTTTCTTTATTTTGGGCGGCATTCGCTAAACGTCCGAAGACAAAGCTGTCAAATATCCGGACAATTTCCGTAATTTGAGTTCCCCCGCCCCGTTGACCCGGATCTACACTAAGAGGAGCTGATGCGGCGGTAACAACACGTTGACGGGAGTAGCCTTCCGTTTCAGCATTGGCAATATTGTGTCCGGTCGTATCAATACCGATTTGAGCTGCGTTTAATCCGCTATAGCCAATATGTAACGCATTAAATATAGATGCCATGTTATGCTCGTATTTCCAAAAATGAGGCTTCAGATGTTGCCACTTTTTGATACCCTTGCATTTGTGTCGGAACCAAACGCTCTAAGAGGGTATTATAAAATGATCCTACACTTAAAACCATTTTTGCATATTGTTGATTTACATCTCTAAGGAGTGAAAGATGTTCTTTGAGGGAATCGAGTTGCTGATGTTGTTCATTATCTAAAAGTTCAGAGAGAGGTGCCGTCGGATGTTGTGTCATCAGTTTTGATATTTCACGATCGATCATCGCTTTTTTTTGTTCAAAACTTTTTATTTTCTCTTCTTTAATCGCTAAGCGATCAAATTGTGGGTTATGCTTCGCTTCTCGGATATCGGCGATATCTTCTCGCGACAAAGATATGAGAGTCTCAAGATCTTTTATAGCACTCTGTAACTGATAAGACAACATCATAAACTCCTCTGATTTAAGTCAGCTCTTGCGCAATACGCTTAGCTAACGCTTCGATATCGACACGATATTCCCCTTTTTCGATAGAAGCTTTCAGCTCATCGATTCGGCTTGTGTCACCTTGTTTGGTAATAGATTGCATGGATTTCTCCTGCTCTTTGTTTTTTAATGCCGGTTCTTGATATGTCGCTTTTAGCAGCGACCCGTTCACACTTGAGATCATGGTGAATCCTTGTTATCCGTTTATGATGTATACATACCATATCGGCAAAAACCATTATTAATTTAGTCTATTTCTCTGTTTTTTCACCCTTTTGACTAAGGTGTTCAAAAAGCATTTGGGAAAACCCAAATCCTCCCGCACTGGCGTTGGATAACTCTTCACGATACATCGATTTAAAAATCTTTTCTCCCGGATCATTCGCACTGAAAAGATTTTTTTCCTCTTTCATCGCTTCATCCAACATCATTTTCACAATGATGGCTTCAAACTGATCCGTTTTTTCACGTAAAGCGGCATCCCCTTCTTTGGTTCCGATTGTTGGGATTGCTCTTTGGTGCTGAACCGCGGTTATATCCATCAGATAATCTCCAAATCAACCGAGATGGCTCCGGCACTTTTCATTGCTTGAAGAATAGAGATCATCTCTTTAGGAGTAGCACCCATTTTTTGCAGTGAACGGGCGATATTAGCAACTGTTGTTGTCCCTTTTTCCGTATAAACTTCATTCTCATTCAAGCCGATCACAAGACTTTTATCCATAGCTACACTTCCGGCAGGTTTGGAAACTTCATTTTGGGAAAGAATTTTTACCGTCATATCCCCTTGGGTAATAACAACGGGTTTCACTTCGACATCGACACCTGCAACAATCGTCCCCGTCCGTTCATTAATGATAATTTTTTGCTCTTGCGCATAATTTATATCAAGGCTCTGTACTTCGGCCAAAAACTCAACCATCGATTTATTTTTAGGAAGTTGTAAATTTATAGTTCTCGGATCGACAGCCGCAGCAACCTTTGCACGATATTTTGCGTTAATCGCATTTTGTATCGCTATGGAGTTTGCAAAATTAGAGGTTTTCAGCGAGAGCGTCGCACTGTTTTGGTGATACAGATCTTGTTGGATTTCTCGCTCCACCAAACCTCCGCCATAAACCAGTCCAACGGTTGGATGCGATTCTGCGCCCGCACCTTTTTCATTTTTACCGCCGATACTGATAGAACCTTGTGCCAACGCATATATCTTACCGTCAACCCCTTTGAGAGGGGTCATCAACAGTGTCCCTCCTTCGAGTGATTTTGCATCCCCGATGGAAGAAACCGTAACATCAAAGGCATCCCCTTGTCGCGCAAACGGAGCAAATTTAGCCGTAACGACGACGGCGGCAACGTTTTTGGATTTAATATCAACCGGATTCATATCGATATTCATTGCTTTGAGCATGTT
>JAGXFM010000049.1 GCA_024637215.1 Sulfuricurvum sp. | reverse complement strand
AGATGTGTATAAGAGACAGTCCGTTGAGAGAGAGGGTTTGTAACGTATTTATCTGAAGAATTTCGGGAAAAGGGATAACGATAAGGACAAATCCCCAAAATTTTTTATCGGCACCTCTAAAAATAGGCATACGTCCGACAATTCCCTCTCCCCCTTGCACTAATTGCAAGGGTCCTGCGAGGGTAAGTTTTCCGCTTTCGCGTGCCATGAATGCTTCAGCCTGTTGTTGTGGATCGGTGAACAGATTGAACCCGATTGCTTTTTCGTTTCCGTGAAGAGGGATCGCACGATTAATGATACCTTCGGGTGCAAGGGCTATTTCAGAAACCAAGGGGTAATGGGCAATAACTTTTTCGGCAATAAATTCAAAATTATTGACACTTCCGTCTTCCAAAACGGTGGAAGCGATAAGATAGCTAAGGGCCATGATTTGATCGATATTTTTATGTAAATAGAATATATTTTTGTCGGAGATAGCTTTGACCTTATGCTTTGTCTTCTCGATATGCATATCATCAAAATGCCAAATTATCCCTGCAGATATAAGCGTGGTAATACAGAAAACAAGTATCCCTATACTCCATTCATTGAGACGATAGTTATGTGTTGGAGACGGAGGAGAAGAGGAAGAAACCGTAGTCATAAAAAACCTTACACCCATACCCTCATCAATAGGGTAATAATTGAATATTATAACACGTTTCGATGAAGTGATTCTGGGTAATTAGGAGTAATTTTTAGATCCCTTTGGTCGCTATGCCAAAAGGATCAGTAGCTTATACCGTTGTATCTAAAATTTTACCGCCGAGCGCGGTGATTTTCTCATCGATTTTTGCAAGAGCTTTTTCAAGGGTCTCATAGGAAATATCGGGAAGTTTACCTCCCCACATTTTTTCAGCTTCATTGAATCCGCTAATAATCCCTTCCCTTCCCGCTTGAAGACGTTCGACATCATCACCTCCGCCGCTTAATACGAAGTTAGCTAAGCGGTCCGATGTCTGGGTGACGCCGAAATATCCTTCTTCGCTCACTAACGCTTTGGCTTCGTCGGGGGTCATATCGGCAATCGCTTTACCGGTATAGCCGATTGCTTCAAAATCGATGGAGCTAAGGATATCTTTCACTTTGGCAATATCAAACGGAGCACTTTGGGCTTGGAGATTGTTCGAAGAATAACGCTCAATTTTAAGAGAGTATTCGACCAGATAGGCTTGAGAGAGAGTTTTTCCCGATATCTCACCGCTTTGGATCTTGGATTTGAATTCCTGTGTCTCTTTTTCGCTTAATGCCATGCCGCTTTGAGTGTAGGGATTAATCGATGTTCCGGTTCCGACTTGCATCATAACTCCTTTTCATCTGTGTAAAGTAATATCGACATTTTATTCATACCGTAAAGCATCGATAGGGTTAAGTCGGGCCGCTTTGCGTGCAGGGAAATAGCCGAAAACAATTCCTACCAACGTTGAGAATAAAAAAGCAATAAGGACAATGGAGGTGTTAAATACCAGTGGAAGATCAAAAAAGAGACTGATTCCAATCCCGAAACTGAGCCCTAAAACGACTCCGATCACCCCTCCTAGTGAGGAGAGGACGATTGCTTCAACCAAAAATTGGAGTAATACTTCACGCTCCAATGCTCCGATGGCGAGGCGTATTCCTATTTCTCTCGTTCGCTCGGTGACGGAGACTAGCATGATATTCATAATCCCAATCCCTCCGACGAGGAGGCTGATGGTCGCGACGGCACCCAAAAGAAGGGTCAGCATTTTTGTAGTCGAGGTGAGGGTTTGTACCATTTCACGCATATCGCGAACGCTAAAATCGTCTTCTTCTCCCATTTTGATACGGCGGCGCTCTTGAAAGAGGGCGGTGAGTGAGGCTTTAACATTTTCGATCACGGCTGGCGACGAGGCGGAGACGAGAATCATTGATATCTCTTGGTTTCCGCTAACGCGCCGCTGGAGAAGTCGAATCGGAACAACGATAATATCATCCTGATCCATTCCGAACATTGAAGAGCCTTTAGAGTTGAGCAGTCCGATCACTTGGCACGAAAAACTTCCCAGTCGGATCGAAGCACCGATAGGATCTTGCTCACCAAAAAGTTCTTTATGTACCGTCTCTCCAATAATACAAACCGATTTTCCCGCTTGCAACTCTGCGGGGGTAAATATTCGCCCCGATGCAAAAACCCAATCTTTAACGGTGAAGTAGTCATTATCGCTGCCATCGATTGTGGTAGAGTAGTTTTGGTTTCCATAGACGGCTTGTACCCCTTTAGAACCTATCGGAGCGACTCCTCGAATATCACTGATTTCTCTGTGAATCGCTTGCACGTCATCATGAGTAAAACGTTTTGCCGTAGTATCTTCACTGCGCGGTCCTTTGCGATCTTGCCCGGGGCGGAGGATCAGCATATTCGTCCCCAGTTTGGAGATACTGTTGGAGACATATGCGGTGGTGGCATCTCCTAGCATTACCATTGCGATAACCGATGCTACCCCGATCACAATCCCCAGTGTTGTTAGAATCGAGCGCATGGCGCTACGGCGTATCTCTCTTAGTGCTAAGATAAAGGCATTCCAAATCATCGGTGATCTACCTGATCAATTAAACCGTCACGAAAATGGATCGTCCGCTCTGCATACGACGCCATATCATCTTCATGGGTTACCATGATGATCGTAATCCCTTTATCGCGATTAAACGATTGTAAGAGTTCCATCACCTCAATACTTTTGGCACTGTCGAGATTTCCGGTCGGTTCGTCCGCGAGGAGGAGAAGAGGGTCTGTAACGATAGCACGGGCGATGGCGACACGTTGCTGTTGTCCGCCGGAGAGTTCACCCGGAGTATGGTGCGCGACGTGCTCCAATCCGACACTTTTGAGTGCTTCAAGTGCTTTTTCTCTCCGAACGTGGGCAGGAAAGCCACGGTAGAGAAGGGGAAGTTCGACATTTTCGACGGCGGAAGTTTTTCCAAGAAGATTGAACCCTTGAAAAATAAACCCGATGTAGTGGCGTCGTAGCAAAGCCCGCTGATCGCGTGAAAGGGTGCCGACATCAATTTCCTGAAAAAGATATTCTCCTTGCGTCGGGGTATCAAGGCATCCGATAATATTCATCGCCGTCGATTTTCCTGAACCGCTGGGCCCCATAATAGCGACAAACTCGCCACTGTTAATTTCTATATCAACACCGCGCAGGGCATATGCGGTTGCTTCTCCCTTACCGTAAGATTTTGTAACATTGCTAAAACGGATGAGCGAAGCCATCGTTAATGTTCTTTTATACCGATGATGATTGCATCGGCAGTGTTAAGTTTTGGAGCGTGTATGACGGTTGATATCCCATCACTTTTCCCTACTTCGACCGCTAATCTAAGCGGTTTTTTATCCCGAAGTACCCATAGCCCTTTTCCGTTTGTGTTGAGGGAAGAGGGAGTTTTTTCTTGCGTACCTTTTTCAGTTGGAGGGATAAAACGCAAAGCAGCATTAGGAACAGTCAGGACGTTGGAGAGAACTCCCGTAATAATCTGAGCCGTTGCGGTCATCCCCGGTCGAAGATTGAGATCAGGGTTTGGTACTTCGACGACGGCATCATAAGTAACAACACCGTTGACCATCTGAGAGTTCAGACGAAGTTGGGTAATGATTCCATGAAACTGGCGGTTTGGATAGGCATCGACGTTAAAGGTCACTTTTTGATTCTCTTTGACTTCGCCGATATCCGCTTCATCGACACTGACGATCACTTTCATCATATCGAGACTTTTAGCCATTGTAAACAAAATCGGTGTTTGCATAGAGGCGACAACGGTTTGTCCCGGTTCTACTTTGCGTTCCAATACGATTCCATCAACCGGTGAGACAACGACGGCTTTGCGGAGATTATCTTCATCCGCTTCCAACTCGGCACTCGCCTGTGCTGATTGAGCATACGCGGCATCGACTCCCGCTTTGGCTGAGAGTAGAGCATTATCGGCTTCGTCTACCTCTTTTTTGGAGGGGTAGTTTCCTCCGGTTGAGGTGTACATTTTATGAGAGCGTTCCCATTCATTTTGAGCGTTTGCAAGTGTTGCTTTAGCGGCGGAGATGTTGGCTTTATAGCGAAGCAAAGCGGCTTTGGAACTGGTCACTTTGGAGGTGAGTTTCGTCGTATCCAGGCGCGCCATCAGCTGGCCCGTCTTAACCCGATCATTGTAATCGACGAGAACGTCCGTGATGGTTCCGGAGACTTCGATCCCCACATCAATGGTATTGGTCGGCTCCAGATTTCCTGTTGCCGATACGGTGGTGGTCAGTTCTTTTATTGTTGCGGAGGTTGTTAGGTATTCGATTTTTTCGCTCTGAGTACTTTTCATCCAAAACCAACCTCCTGCAATCAAAAGGGTGATGGGGAGAGCGATTAGGATGTATTTTCTAAGGGAAGACGGTTTCGGAGTATTAAGCCCGAGTGTTTGTTCTATGGAATCGGTAGAGGGGTTCATAAAAGTTCCTTGGAGGGGTTAAGGGCAAAATGGAGTTGCGCAAGGAGGATTTGGATATTGATCTCATTGACTTTGATCTCTAACTCTTCGATTGCTTTTGTGTTTTGGAGCGTTTGGAGATCATAACCCGTCTTCGTTCCGACATTGACCCCCGCTTGGATGGCCTGCAGAAGATCATCATAAAGGGTGAGGTTTTGCGACGTGATGGCATTGTATTCTCGGTAGCTTTCGATTTTTTCAATGATTTGGGTATACGTTGCCTCCAATTCTCTATGTTTGTCGGCGGCATTGGCACTCTCTTTGAGGTACGTTGCTTGTGCTTCTTGGATGGTAGCCGATGCATTATAGGCTAAAGGTAATGTGAGCTGAACCCCCGTCGCATAATAGTTCCCGTTATAGCTCCCGCTCAGTTCTTTGGGATCGTATTTGCGGTAACCGATATCCGCATTGAGAGAGAGTGTGGGGAGATATTGGCTAGAAGTTACCCCCGCGAGGTTTTTAAGAACTTTTGTTTGGGAACGGACGTATCGCAAATCGAGTTGATATGCTAAAAATTGCTCTTTTCCTATGAGGTCAAAACGGGGAAGGGTAAAATCTTCCGGAGTAATATTGCTGATTTTCGCTATTTCAAACCGTTGTTCGGCGAGAGAGTATTTGAGAGAGGCGATGGTTTTCAGTTCACTGCTCTTTTCCATTAAAGCATTATTTAACTCCGTAATATCAACTTTTCCGGCGTCATAAAGCTGCCGTTTGATAAAGACTTCGATCTCTTTATTGTTAAGACGTTTTTGGCTTTGTTCTCGTAAAATGAGATTTTTTTTAAAATTCAGCAAAGCGATAAAAAGGTCTTGATTGTACGTAGCAATTTGTTTTTGAAGCGCTAATATCTCGCTCTCTTGTTTTGCATCGGCATACGCGATTTGATAGGTTATCCCGCCGGATCGGAAAACATCTTGGGAAAGGGATGCTGAGACAGATTGCGTGTCACTGTGGTAATCGCCTTGCGCACTTTTATCGTAGCTGTAGGTGCTATTGAGATTGATAGGGGCTATCCAGTTGTATCGGAGCTTTTCATGTTCAGACTCATAAACAGATTGCTGTTGACGTAATAGCTCACGTTTCTCTTCAGAGAGGAGGGAATCGTTGCCCAAAAGGTTGATAATGAGAATAAATGGGAGTGTCATTACGTATCGTTTTTTCATACCATGATAGTATTCCATTTTTGGTAACAATAGAGTAAACGGTGTCAATGAAATATAAACGGTGAAAAAAAGTTAATAAAAGAAAAGTATTATCTCTTAAGTGAAAAGCTTCTATGATAGATAAGATTATTAAAAAAGGAAAATTATGAAAATCCTAGCAACCTTGATTGGTGCCGCCGCAACACTATTGGCGATTGATCCACTCGTTACCGCACAGTGGCTCAATGAACACAAAAATGAGAGTAATCTCCGAATCATCGAAGTCTCAGAAGGTGATCTTTATACCTTGGAACACATCCCCAACGCGGCACATACAACGATTGAAAAATGGCGTTTTGATAACGGTACTTTTCTCTCAATCCGCTCTGTGGAAGAGATTGAAAAAGAGATGAGTCGTTTAGGGATTGATGAGAAAAGCGAGGTCGTCCTCTATGCACCGATTAACGATCCTAAAGACGTCTTGAAAACCAGTTATATCTACTGGGCATTGAACTATCACGGTATTAAGAATGTTGCACTCTTAGATGGCGGATTAAAAACATGGAAAAACACTAAACTGGAATTGACACAAGCGGAACCCTCTATCAAACCGACTGCGTTTAAAGCTAAAATCGACTCCGCTAAAATCGCCGATATCAGTTATGTTAAAAGCCATCTTGGAAAACTCCCGATGATCGATGCCCGACCGTCTGACATGTATTTAGGGGTTACTCCGACTCCGACGGTAAAACGCAACGGTCATATCAAAGGGGGGATGAGTTACTCATGGAACTATTCGGTGGACAAAGAGTATATGCTAAAACCCATAGGGATGTTAGAGAGTGTTTTTAAAGAGGGGTACAGCTTGGATAAGAATAAAGAGGTTCTGGTCTATTGTACGGGAGGGTTAGAGACGTCGTTTAACTATTTCGTCCTCAGCGGAGTTCTCGGATACAAAAATGTCCGGCTGTATGATGCATCGATGAAAGAGTGGGGGAACCGCGAAGATACCCCGATGACTCAATACCGATATGAGATGTTTAAAAAGTAATCTCTCCGCTTCCGTTCGCCCTGAGCTAGTCGAAGGGTAACGGAATACATTCCTCTTTTATCATTTAATCTTAGAAAACCAATTTTAATTATTTAGCCGATTTTGTTTATTAGAGTAGTACAATATGGCATACAAAAATCAAGGGGGAAGCAATGACAGTTACGATCAACGATAGTTTCACCGATCAAGTCATCACCTTTTTAAAAACCCTCCCAAAAGAAGCAGTCAAAATCGAAGAAGCTACAACACCGTGGTATTCCGATGAAGTCCAAAAACGTATCGAAGAATACAAATCGGGAAATATGAAAACGGCTCCGCTTGATCAAGCTTTTTGGGATGAGATGGACGATTTTATCGATACGGTTGCGTAAGTTTGACAACGGTAAGAAGCGATCAATTCAAAGATGAATTAAAGGGAGTCCTCGCCTTTATCGCTCAGGATAAACGAACCGCCGCTAAAAAGTTTAATCGTGAGCTTCAAATGTTGATCGACAGCTTGATAGAAAATCCCCGTAAAGGGAGAAATGCTAAAAATGAGAGTCGGGAACTGGTATATAAAGGTTATACGATTCCTTATGTGATTGATGACGAAAATATCATAATTTTAGGAATTTTCAATCAGAACGAATGGAAGCAGAGAAAAAAGTGAAGATAGAATGCATGAAGCCTATTGCTATAGGATATAAGTATGGATTTCTTTAAAGTATTAAAAAGTATTTATGTATTTGTTGAAGAAATCGGTGAAATATTAAATATTGCTACAAAGTCATTCGCTGAATCCTTTAATGAATGGAAAGAAAAAGAAAAAATACGTATTACTGAAATGGTAAAAATTGGATGGTACCCTAATTGGGCAACATATTCATTTATCCACGAGGAAGATGCTTATAAAACATATGATTCAAAGGATAGATGAAAACTTTGATGACATTGTTGAAAAGATTTTGATTGCTTGTGAAAATCGTAAAGATATTCTACAGAATGCTTTTGATTTATTTAAAGTAGAAAATTATATTGCTTGTATTCCTTTGTTTCTTATTCAAGCAGATTGAATAAGTAATGAAGAATATGGATATTTTTTTACTCAAAGAGAGCATGGTAAAGGCAAAGCACCAAAATTAATTTGTGATAAGCATGACATAATAGATGAAAATAATTATAAGTATATGCGTGATTGGTTTTTTAATCTTGTTGTGGAAATTTACGAAATGCACAAAGCAAATACAGATACGAAGATTCAGCTTATATCAAACATTACTCAAAGTACGGACAATGATAAAAAGCATGGACCAAATAGAAGCGGTATTCTTCATGGAGATCAAAACCATCTTGACTATGGGACTAAAATTAATGCGTATAAAGCTTTTTCATTTTTAGCATTTATAGTATTCTCTGCTAAAGATTTATTACCGAAAAATGGTGAGAATGTTGAAAAGATGAAAACCGAGATTTAATCGCTTTTCATACTCTTCGGCTCACAGAGATACTTTTTTTCTTTGGCGACCCGTGCACATTTCTCACAGATAAATTTTGGCTTACTGACAATCTTGATAATTTTTTTGAAATCGGTTGCCAATTCATTTTTTTTGAGTTTGCATAGTGTTTTCATAATAACCTCCGCATCCCCAAAAAGGGGATAAAATTAATCTAAATGTTCCCGTTTAAAATATTCTCGTCCTACTTTGCACAGAGGGCAGGCCACAGGCGGTTTTTTACCTCGATGGATATGTCCGCACACTTCACAGACCCAAATCTCTTCCTCTTCGCTGCTAAAAAAGCCATCGGCGATTAGTGCCTCTTTGAGTGCGGCGTATTCACGTTCGTGTTCCACTTCGACTTTGCCGATAGCGGTAAATAATCGTGCGAGATCATTATGTCCCTCTGCTTTAGCGATTTCACTAAATCCGGGATACATAACGGTGTGTTCGTAGTTCTCTCCACCCATCGCGGTATCGAGATTTGCAGCGGTTGCATCAACCTCACACCCATGAATGAGTTTATGGTATTCTTTGTACTGCGCACGGGCGTGGTACATCTCATTATACGCCGCTTCACGGAAATGGCGCTCTACCGCATGCCACCCCTCATCACGGGCGATATCGGCAAATAGCTCATATTTGTTGCGTGCCATACTCTCACCGCCAAATGCTTTCATAAGGTTCACTGCCGTAAGGCTCTGGGTAATCATCTCCATCTCTTTGCCGCAGCAGACGAGAGTTCCCCCTCCGACATTTTGGACTTCGACTTCATTACCGCAGGTGTTACAGTGATAGGTTTCGTATTGACGCATCATTACTCCTTAATTTGCATAGTATTCGTAAATGGTAGCACAAAAAGGAGAATAAATAGAAAAGATATAATTGATATCATTTATCAATATCATAAAACTTTAAGGATAATAGGGATAGTATTTTGATATAAATTATCAATAAAGGATTTTCTGATGTCAGTACTTGTTATCGGCGGAGATAAAATCATACGTCTGCAATCACTTTTAGCAACACTCGGCGCGACCAAAACTCACCATTGGGACAGTCGCCGTAACTCAACTTCTCATAAACAGCTTCCCCAGGATACCGACATGATTATTATGATGACGGATTTTTTAAAACATAATTCTATGGATCATTTCAAACGTCAAGCCAAAAAATGCGATATTCCGTTTATTTGCGTCAAAGGGATGAGCGGATGCAGTGAGTGTCAAATCACACAGATGGTAGAGGGAATTCGCCAAAATAAAGGAAACAGTGTCCCGTGCAACGGAGGTTGCAAGTAAAGCGTTTTGTGCTATACTTTTTCTACGCAAGCCAACGCAACTGCAATTAGCCAGCAAAATATCCAATAGGAGCTGACTATGTTAAAACCTAACATCCTCAAATTACTCAACGAACAAATCGCCCTCGAAGATTACTCTGCCAATCTCTATCTTGCTATGAGTTCATGGTGTGGCCATCAAAAACTAAGTGGTTCAGCAAAATTTCTTGAAGCGCACAGTGATGATGAACACGCCCATATGCGTAAACTTTTTACGTATGTCAACGAGACGGGTGCCATGGCACGTATCGGTGCATTGGCTGAACCGTCTTGTGAATTTTCGTCGATCAAAGATGTGTTTGAAAAAACATTTGAGCATGAAAAATTCATCACGGCAAAAATTAACGCTCTTGTCGAAGCGTGTTTGGCGGAAAAAGATTATTCAACATTTAATTTCTTACAATGGTATGTTGCTGAACAGCATGAAGAGGAACATTTGTTCCGTTCGATTCTGGATATGATGGATATAGTTGGACTGGATGGTCGCGGATTGTATCTCGTCGATAAAGAGATCGGAAAAATGTCTCAAAAAGTCGTATAACTTCGATTTTCGGGATTCTTTCCCGAAATAAAATTTTTTAGCTTTAATGAATTCTCTTCACCACTTGTAGCTTTTCTCTCTCCTTAATTGTAATAATGCTTATCACTATTGACAAATGAGTCAAAAAACGTAATAATTGCGAATAGTTATCATAAAGGAGTCTCTTATGAAATCCAAACAAGCACCAAAATGCTTAGCAGATAGTTCAATACATCGTCTCATACGGAGTGGACGCGCGTGTTAGAAGATAAAGTAATTGTTTCGTCATCATCATCTGAGTATAATGGCGTCGTTATAGAGTCTAAAGAGCTTTTTAAAAATGAAAATGCGATTCGCATCGTTCACGGTAATGAAACCTATACCTTGAGAATTACCAAAGGTAATAAGCTCATTCTCACTAAATAATCGGTGCATGACGCACCGACTCTCCAAGGAATAAAGTGTTACGACGTCCCCTCATCCTTTTTACCTGTACCCTCTCCCTTGCCTGTGCGCAGGAAATACTTCAGCTCGATAAAATCGAAGTGGAAGATCACTATAGTGTAATCGAAGAACGTAAAGATAACTCGATTGCCAAACGGATCATACAAGGTGAAGAACTCACGCAGTACGGTGATATGAATGCCCTAGAGATGCTCAAGCGAACTCCAGGGGTAACCATTAGTGCAGGAAAAGGGAAAAAAGGTGCTCCTGGGAAAGGGTATACTAAAGTTCTGATTGACGGCGAAGAGGTTTCCACGACATCCCGACGCGGAGGAAGTCCGTTAGAACAGATATCCCCTGATATGATTGATCGGGTCGAAGTGATGAGTAACGGTTCTGCCGAATACAGCGCTGAAGCGATGGGCGGGATCGTTAATATTGTTTTGAAAAAACCAAAAGCGGATGGAAAAACCACGGCTAAGCTCACAGGTGGTGCTTATAATGAAGAACCGATGGGTTCATTATACGTTCAAAATGAGGGGAAATCCGGAGAGATCTCCTATGTGATTAATGCAACGCTCTCCGATAATTCACAAGCGGATGATGGTGAAACCCGTATAACTTCTTTGGGAGGGTACAGTACGGAGATGAATGAAAACCGAGGACGATACCGAGGGATCAACCTAAATACGAAAATACTGTATTCCCCGACGACCAAATCAAAATACACATTTGACGGCTCATTAGGGTTGAATGATAGCAATAATGATTCTGTTGAAAATCGCTACAGCAACGGCTCATCCGTTGCCGATCGTACCATCCATACGCATAATGAGGGCGAAGGGATAACGATTTTTACGAAATTAAAAGGGGAACACCATCTCTCCGGAACAGAATTGGTTGAGTGGAAGTTAAAATGGCATGAAAATGACCAAGAGGGGGATCAAACCACCCTTCAAAGCGCTACAAAATCAGATCAAAAAGATAAAAACTCGTTTCGTGTTTTCGGTGTGGACGGGAGTTATTCGCGTGTGCAGGGTGACCATTTTATCAAAGCCGGGACAGATATCAAACGCTTAACTCAACACGATGATGTGACGAAGCTAACCAATGGAACACTCACTTCCATAGAAGAGAGCTCTTTGCGCGAAAACAAAGGGGCATTCTATATCCAAGATGAGATTACGGTGAGTGATACCATGCTCATTACTCCGGGTATTCGATATGAAGTAACGCAGCGCCAGTTTGAAACAGATAAGACGATTGATTATTGGGCTCCGTCAATCCATGCCCTCTATCGCCTATCACCGGAGGATAACCTCCGCGCAAGTATCTCTAAAACGGTCAAGCTCCCCCGTTTAGCAGAGCTTTCCTCGACGGTTGACAGTTCACTGGTTCAAAATGACCTTAATCATCCCGATGTCACCGGTAACCCCAACCTCAAAGAGGAGGAAGCACTGAGCTATGAACTGCGCTATGAGCACTTTTTTGAGGACAAAGGGATTGTGAGTGTCGGAGGGTTTTACCGCGTAATCGATGATAAGATCGAAAAATTGACAACATGGAACGGTACCCGATATGTGGAACGTCCTGAAAATGCAGGCAAAGGGAAACTTGCGAGCCTAGAATTTGAACTCAAAAAGTCGCTTGACACCTACGTGAGCGGTTTGGGAATATTCGGTAATGCAACATTTCAACACTCCTCTCTTATGACTGACGGAGTCAAGCGAACGATCAAAGGGACAAGCGATTATCTTTACAATATCGGAATCGATCACAGACTTCAAACCTATCGCCTCACCTATGGTGCCGCATACCGTTATGTAGGGGGATATGATGACCCCATCGATGCAAGCGGGGTTGCAGAATCTCAAGAAGGATACGGAACATTGGATTTGTATGCAACCAAACGACTGGATGATACCTACAAAGTGGGGCTAAATCTTAAAAATATTACCTCTTCTACCATCACTACTACCTCAAAACGCTACGTTACAGGGGTTCTTAATGAAACACAAGTCGATCAAGAGAACTCAAAATTTCATTTTCTCGTTACCCTTGAGGGTCGCTGGTAACTATTTCTCAATATTGACGCTTAAATAAACTAATAATTAAACTTAAAACGTCAAGGTAGAGGAGATTCATTAACCGTTTATTTGGTAATATGGTTACTATATTCGAATACCAAATTGAAGGAGAATTTCCATGCAAGATAATGAACCGACACTAAGTTCTATCGAGGACTATAATACCCTTAAGGGATCAAAAAAACGGGTTGTATGGGCAGTTATAATCAGCGGTTTGCTCATTGGTTCAATTTTTGTTACGGCAAAATTGTATTACGGAAGTACGGATGATACCCTTCCCGTCAGTGAAAGTATCGGGAAAGTTCCAGTTAAATAATGGTAAAATTCCCGTTTTTTAATCAAGGAATTTTATGATTACGACCCTTATTGGAGTTTATTCGCTTTATATACTTATCCGTTTATATGTCAGCATCATGCAAATCGGTTATATTAATCGTATCAAACGCAACGGTGCGGTACTCATGGGTGAGCGTGAGTATCTTGATGCCGCTAATTATGCAGTCGCCAAAGAAAAACTCGGGATGATGGAGACGTTTGTTGAATACGGACTCTTTCTCCTTTGGATCGGTGGAATGATGGCATGGCTTGACTCTGCTTTAATTTCCCAAACTCCACTAACACAAACAATTATTGCCGTGATGGGGCTTATTGTAATCAATGGTCTTGTTATGCTGCCGTTTGGATGGATTGCGAAATTCAAAATCGATGCTAAGTATGGATTTAACCGTTCATCTACAGGGCAGTTTGTCAAAGATACTCTTGTTAGTACCCTTTTAACCCTTGTTATCGGTAGTTTTATGGTTTGGATCGTTTCGATGATTATTACCTCCAGTGCGTTATGGTGGTTATGGAGCTTTGTCTTTATTATGGCCGTTGTTATTGCGGTCAATATGTTTTTTCCGACCATACGTGCCCTCTTTTTTGACAAAGTGACACCGCTGGAAAATGAGGAGTTACGCGAAAAAATCGAAGAGTTGATGGCAAAAACAGGCTTCGTTAGCAGTGGCGTCTTTATCAGCGATGCGAGTAAACGTGATGCACGGTTGAATGCCTATTTTGGAGGACTTGGGAAGTCAAAACGGGTTATATTATTTGACACCTTGATCCAAAAACTTTCCCCGAATGAGCTTGTCGCCGTATTGGGGCATGAACTGGGGCATTTCGCACACGGTGATCTGTACAAAAATATTGCGATGGTAGGGGTGATGTTGTTTGGAATGTTTGCCATTTTCGGAAATCTTCCTGAAACACTGTATATGGAGCTTGGGGTAGCACAAAGCCCGCATATTATTATGATGCTCTTTCTCCTCCTTTTACCGGTAGTAAGCTTTGTAATGATGCCTTTAATGGGAATTATGAGTCGTCATAACGAGTATGAAGCCGATCGTCGCGGAGCGGAACTCGGGGGAGCGGAGCATCTCGTTAATGCATTGAAAAAACTGGTGGCAGAGAACAAAAGCTTTCCGTTATCACATCCGCTTTATCGCTTTTTTCACACTACCCATCCTCCGGTGGTGGATCGATTGCGTGTACTTGGATACGATATCCGTATTAATGATCATGAGGGATATGCCGATCCATGTCCAAAAGATTAAAAGAACTGTATGAGCATATCACGGAGTGTTTACGCGAAGTGGTCGAATCCCCCCACCGTGAGGCGGAACTTCTCCTTATAGCCTATTTAGATAAAGATCAGCTCTATTTTATTACTCATCAAGAGGATTTGATCGATGAAAATGATCCAAAGCTTTTGGAATGGATAGCGAAGCGAAGAGCTAACGTACCGCTTGAGTATTTAACTAATCGAGTCAGTTTTTACAGTCGTGAATTTTATATCGATGAGGGGGCTTTGATCCCTCGTCCGGAAACGGAACATTTGATCGATGAGATATTAGCCCGTGTGAACCTTGATAAGATGATTACCATTGTTGAAGTAGGGGTAGGAAGCGGGATTATTTCGATTATGCTTGCGCTTCATTATCCTAATGCCCGTTTTATTGCCGTTGATATTTCACCGCGTGCACTGGCTGTTGCTCGGCGTAATATCGACATATTCGGGTTAAACGATCGGATTGAACTTCGGGAGGGAGATTTACTCTCGTGCGTGGATGAAAAAATCGATTTATTGGTCTCAAATCCCCCCTATATCGCTCACGAGGCACCATTGGAAAAAAATCTCTCTTATGAGCCGCAAAACGCCCTTTTTGGAGGGGAAATCGGTGATGAGATCATTCAGCGCTTATTGGATGAGGTCTATTTGCGCCGTATTCCGACCTTTGTGTGTGAGATGGGTTATGATCAACGTGTAAAAGTGCAAGAGGATCTTAAAAATTTTGCACTACAATCTTTGGATTTTTATACCGATTACGCCTCGTTTGATCGAGGATTTGTATTAAAGGCTATTCATGAATAAAAAAGCTTTAGTGGATGTTATCTATTTATTATTGATTGCAATGAGTGCAGGAGCTGTTTTAGTTCTAGGCGTGTTTGTTGCCGCCGTTGTTTTCCACTCTGAAATCTATCTGACGTTGCCTCTTTTATCCCGTTATGAAGAGGGAAAAATTATGGGAGAAATCTTTCACCGTTTTAGTTATTGGGGCTATTTTATGGCGGGGGTTATTGCCCTCTATGAAGTTTCTCGCTATAAAGTGATGCAAATAGACAAAATAGCTATTCTAAGTGCATTAGGTTCGATCGGAACACTCCTCTTATTTAGTGCCGTATATACTCCTAAGATTTTGGAATATCAAGCGCGCGGAGAAGCGGCAATCGATGAATCATTTGAAGTATTGCACAAAGCAAGCGAGATCGATTTTAAAATTCTTCTCTTGATGCTATTGATTCTATTTATCCGACGAGCTTATTTAATGGTAGTGAAAAAATGATACGCTTTGAGAATGTCACTAAAAGTTTTGGTAAGCGCGAGATTCTACGCGGGATAAATTTGGAGATCGAAAAAGGGAAAACAACGGTCATTTTCGGTGTCTCCGGCGGTGGAAAATCAACGATTATCAAACATATCGTCGGACTTTTGAAACCTGATGCGGGGAGTATCACCGTCGATGGAATACGGGTGGATAACGCCGATGAGACGACCTTGCGCTCCATCCGAACCAAGGTCGGATTCTTGTTTCAAAGCGGTGCACTTTTTGATAGTATGAATATCCGTGAAAACGTTGCATTTCCGATGCGTGAGCATCAAAATCTTTCCCTAAAAGAACTGGAATATAAAATCGATGAAAAGCTCACGATGGTAGGGCTTGACCCTGCAATCGTAAAATCTCTCTACCCTGAAGAGCTCAGCGGCGGGATGCGTAAGCGGGTAGGGCTAGCGCGTACTCTCGCACTGGAACCGGAAGTTATTTTATACGATGAGCCGACTTCGGGGCTTGATCCCGTAACGAGCGATTTTATCACCCAAATGATCTGCCGTCTTCGTGAAGAGATCGGTATGACCTCTATCCTCATCAGTCATGATATCGCGGAGAGTTTTAAAGCGGGGGATAATTATGCGATGCTCTTTGATGGTGTGATCGTCGAATCGGGAGATAAAGAGAGTTTTAAAAATTCATCCAATGCCGTCGTTCAACAATTCATCCATGCACGCTCCGAAGGGCCGATAGCGTTTCATTAACGTCTCCGTCATTCTCGATCAGATCGAGAATCCACCTATCCCGTCATTCCGTGCCACGACACGGAATCCATTCCCCCTTTATCCCCTCTAAAGCTATATTTAACTATTATCTTTTAACAAATAAATAGATTAGGTATCCATTTTCTTGCTACTAAGCTCCACTTTGTGAGTGTATAGCATTAGTCTGCATTCCTAATGAGGACATTGGGAACGAGGGAAAGGAAAAAAATGACTGAAGCATTAATTGGTTTAGCTGGAATACTTATTGGATTACTACTAAATGAACATTTTAGAAAAACGAATAGAATAGAAAACTATTCAAGCAAGGTCTTTGATAAGCGCCTTGAAATATACGAAAAACTTATGTTGCTTGTGCATGAGAAATCATCGCTTGTAACTGAGCTAATTGAAAATATTGAGGTTATAGAAGAAATAACAAAAGATATGGCTCACGAAGCATGCTTTAAAGCTGGATTAGAGGTAATGGAATATTGTGACATCAACCAGCTTTACATTAATGAAGACATCACAGTTCACATTGGCGCTGCTTTTGTTGGAACTGGTGACATTATTGATGCAGACAAAGAATCTAAAAAAGTACAACTCAAAAATTTTAAAATATCTGTTTTAGAGGCAAAAAAAATGATAAAAGCAGAGTCAGGTATTGAAGAATTAAATGATTTGTTTAAACAAATAACAAAAGCTAAACACGACAGTCCAATTATTACGTATTTTCGTGAACTAAAGAAGAATAACGTATAACAAAACTTTGTAGCCAATGAATGACAGTTAGGACATTTATTGGTTTTTCGTTAGAGTGTATAACATTAGTCTGCATTCGTAACGAGGACATTGGGAACGAGGGAAAGAGAGGCTTTGTCCTCTTATCTCCCCCCAAACTTCTTCGTCCACCACTCCTGCGGAGTGAGGGTCTTCTCCCTCAGATGCTCTTCATCAAAATTAAATTCATATTTGGAACAATACTCCAATAAGAGGGCATACGCTTCATTGATTTGGGTACTCATCGCGTGAGCCGTATCGGTATCATCAGGGTGTTTGTCGGGGTGCCATTGTTGCATCATATTTTTGTAGCGGGTTTTGATGTCGGAGAGGGTAGCTTTGTCGCTCAGACCAAGGAGCGTTTTGGCCTTTATGAGCGTGTCAGAGGAGAGCATGGAAAGAGAGGTTAGTCTCTTTGTTGACGCATAAACGTCGGTACGTCTAGGAAGTCTTCGGTATAGTCACCGTTAGCAACCATAGCCGGGCGGATAACAACGCGCGGTTTTGCAACAGTAGCCGCTGCAGTAGCCGCTTCTTTGTTTTCAAATTCACAGTTATTGATTCCCATGGCCGCTTTTTTCTCGAATCCGGTTGCTACGAGGGTGATGCGGATAAAATCTTTTGCCAATGACTCATCGGTCGTCGTACCGAAAATAACGTCAGCCGATTCATCAACGCTGTTATGGACAACGTCCATAGCGGCAGAGAGTTCCATAAACGGAAACTCAGGGTGCATACTGAAGTGAACCAATACACCGAGTGCGCCGTTAACGGACATATTGTCCAAAAGCGGAGATTCGATAGCATTTTTGATCGCTTCGTAGGCCGCATTTTCACCTTTGTATTCACCCACACCCATAAGTGCCAAACCGCGGTGGCTCATAACCGTTTGTAAGTCGGCGAAGTCAAGATTGATGTCGTTGTCGCCGCTGGCAAGGATAACACCCGATGTTCCGCTAACCGCGCGAGCAAGTACGCTGTCAACAATTTTAAAGCTCTCTTTGATACCGAGTTTCGGATCGATGATAGAGAGGAGCTTATCGTTCGGGATAACGACGATACAATCGGATTCATTTTTCAACTCTTGAAGACCGTCTTCAGCCAATTTGAGACGTTTTTTACCTTCAAATGAGAAAGGTTTTGTCACAACCGCGATGGTCAATGCGCCGACATCTTTGGCACATTTAGCGATGATCGGAGCAGCACCCGTACCGGTTCCGCCGCCAAGACCTGCTGCTACGAAAACGATATCCGCACCTGCTAGGGCACGTGCTAAATCTTCATAGCTTTCCAATGCCGATTCTTTGCCGACTTCGGGTTTCATCCCTGCACCCAAACCTTTGGTAAGTTTTGCACCAAGTTGGATTTTAGTTGCGGCTGAACCTTGTTCTAAAACTTGAGCATCGGTATTGGCGATGATCAGTTCAATTCCAGGAATTTGCTCTTTAAGCATATATCCGATCATATTACCGCCGCCGCCGCCGACTCCGACTGCTACGATACGTGCTCCGGTGAGTGTTGTTGATTCTTCAATTGAAAATGGTTCCATGCTTGCTCCTTGACGTGATTAAAATAGTTGAGTTGCCCAATTCCAAAACTTGGAAATAGGGTTGGGTTGATCGTTTTGACCTGACTTATTGGAGCCGATATTGACCATTTTTGCAGCTTCCGTATGTTTCTCTTCCTTGACCGGCGGAGTTGGTGCCGTCGGTGTAGGAATAGGGGCGGTTGGCGTAATAGGCTCAAATTTCGGCGCTTCATCCGGAAACGCTCCGGTATGTGTTGCGGTTGCGTCTTCGCTGGCATGGCGCATACGACGATTAACGTCTATTTCATAAGGGGTATAGCCATCCGCCATATATTTAATTAATCCGACAGCTCCCGAATACGAAGGATCTCGAAGGGTATCAAAAAGACCGCCGACATCGGTAGGTTTTGCGAGACGTACCGGCATATTATCGAGTATCGCAACGGCGAGTTCCCGCAACCCTTCGATTTTGGTAAATCCACCGGTGAGGACAACTCCGGCTCCCATGTGTTCTTTGAGACCGCTTTTTTCAATCGATTGGGCAATAATCATCAACGTCTCTTCGACTCGAGCATAAATAACGTTATGGACCACTTCGAGTGAGACTTCATGACTTGAGGTTTCATCACCGATGACAGGGAGTTCAATTAAATCATTGCTCGGCGCATAGAGTGAACCGTAACTGATTTTGACACTGTCCGCCGTATGCAAAGGGGTGTGCAATGCCATAGAGAGGTCATTGGTAATATGATTGGTACCGACACCTAAAAAGTCGTTATATCGGATAGCATGACCCGAGTGGATTACGATATTACTTGTATTCCCACCCATATCGACAACGGCGGCACCCAGTTCTTTTTCATCACCATTGAGAACGGCGATAGCCGAGGCATAACCGCTGAGTACCACACTCTCGACATCGACACCGGCAGCTTTGACTGCTTTGCGTAAGTTGTTAAGATTTGATTTTTGTGTGGTGATAATATGGGTTTCAACTTCCAAACGCGCCGCATTCATCCCTAGAGGATCTTCTATAAAATCTTGATCGTCTACTTTAAAGTTATACGGGAGGGCATGCAAGACTTCAAATTCATTGGGGATGTTTGCATTGTAGAGGGAGGTATGCATAACACGTTGAATTTCATTGAGAGTAATCTCTTTATTTGGAATGTTGACAATACCGCTGGAATTGAGGCTTTTAGTGTAGGCACCGGAAATGGTGACGATGGCACTGCGAAGTTCAGTCCCCGCTACTCGTTTGGCATCATTGAGGGCACTTTTAATGGATTTGGATGCAAGCTCAATGTTGGTGATACTCCCTTTTCGAAGCCCTTGTGCTTTTGAGATACCGGCTCCGATTATTTGTGCATTGTTATCATCATCGATTTCCGCGATGAGTGCACAAACTTTGGTTGAGCCGATATCAATGGCTAAAACGGTTCGTTTCAAATCAAATCCCCTCTACATAGATTTCAACTGGGTATTTGCTCTCAAGTGCTTTAATTAGCCCTTGATCCAACAAACTCCCTTTGAGCTTAAGTACGGCATTTCCATCCGCTAATCTTTTATCTTGAAGCAACTTTTGTTCCAAAACGTTATAAATAATAACATTTCCGCTCTCCAAAGTAATAAAACCTTGTTTTTGTTTGGATGCAAACAATTTAGTCAAAAATTCAGATCCTTCAGGTGTGCTCAAACCTGCTATTTTAGCACCGTCGTTACGGGTAAGGAAATCAGAAGATGTGCCGCTGAATGTTTTATAGCTGTTTTGAGCTAACTCTTGAAGTTTGGTTTTTTTCGCTTCTGCCATATACAGTGCAATAACATCTGTTTTTGCCTCTTCATACGTTTTGATACGTTCAGGATTTGATTTTTCGAGTTTTACGATGATGTAATCATTTCCAATTTTACGCGGCTTGAGGAATGGTTTTTGATCATTTAGGGTCATGACCTCTTTGGTAAGTTCAGGTGAAAAGGTTGATGACGAAATAGTGATCGTTGTTTTCTTCGGTACAACCCCTGATTGAAGCGCACCCTTTTTATAATCGATATAAAGACGAAGTGCTTCTTTCTCCGTTGCTTTATCATTTAAGGCTGCAATTATCGTTGTATGTGCTTCGCTGAGTGTAAGGATTTTACCGGTAGCGTCTTTGAGCATTTGACGGTTCATCTCATAATAATCGTTAATTTCATTGGGTGTAGGTGATACACTAATCGGTGTTTGCGTTACATAACTGATATCATAACTCGGAGAAGTTTTAAATTCACCGGATCGTTTTTCCCAGAGTGTTTTGAGCTCTGCTTCATTTGGGACTAAAGAGATCATAGCCGGAGTAAGAACTTTATAGTTAATTTTATCGGATACGCCCAATGCGCTCGTGATAGCTTTCTCTTCAATCGCTTTATTTCCTGAGGCTAAAAGATAAAGCGTTTTTTGGATTAAAAGCTCTTTTCTCATCGACTCTTCATACTCTTTGATCGTTAAATGATTTTGTTTTAATACGTCAGCATAAAGTGTTTTATCAAAATTTCCCTCTTTTGCAAAGGCAGGTTGAGATTTGATAATTGTCAGAAGCTCTTTATCGGAGATGATGAGCCCATAACTTTTGGCTAGATTGAGAATTAATGCTTGATTTACCAATTGGCGAAGCGCTTGACGTTGAAGTCCAAATTGCTGTGCCTGTTTTTCATCAAGCTTTCCTTGGAAAAGTTGATTGTATTGGTTAAAAAGATTAGAATAACTTTGTTGCAGTTCGGCAGAGGTAATCGAAATGTCGCCAACTTTAGCGACGGAGCCGGCTTTGTCCCCATAGCTATATTGTCCCCATCCGACGAATCCCGCACCGATAAAAGCGATCGTGGAGATCCAAATCGTAACGACCAAGTATTTGCGATGGCGTTGCATCCAAGTAATCATATTAAACGATCCTATTGTAAAATTCAGATATTCTATTCACATTAGCATTAAACTTGGATGAAAATAATACATAACTAACAGATGTTATCAGAAAATAATGTAAATTTAGAGGTTTTTCATGAATAATAGAGAGATATCGTCACGAGATCTAAACGTTTTATGGCATCCGTGTACTCAGATGAAAGATCATGAGACGATTCCGATTGTTCCGATAGCCAAAGGGGACGGTGTATATTTAGAAGATTTTGAGGGGAATCGTACGATTGATGCGATTAGCAGTTGGTGGGTTAACCTGTTCGGTCATTGTAACCCTTACATCAATGCAAAAGTAATAGAACAGCTCTCAACACTTGAACATGTTATTTTGGCAGGATTTACCCATGAGGGGATTGTCCGATTATCGGAACGGTTGGTAAAACTCTCACCTGAGGGGCTAACGCGTTGTTTTTATGCCGACAACGGTTCCAGTGCGATCGAAGTAGCCCTGAAAATGTCCTATCATTCCCATAAAAACAAAGCTCAGGAGAGAGGTTTATTCGTCTCTCTTTCTGAGAGCTATCACGGAGAGACCTTGGGGGCACTTTCGGTTGGAGACGTGGCACTTTATAAAGAGACGTACGAGCCGCTGCTCATTCAATCTCTACAAACTCCATCACCTAAAAATCAGAGTATTGAAGCGGCACAAGAAGCGGCCAAATCGTTCGAAAAGTTACTCCAAGAACGAGGTCACGAGATAGCGGCATTGATCGTTGAACCGTTAGTTCAGGGAGCCGGTGGGATGAAGATGTATCACCCGATCTTTTTGAGCGAGACGAAACGGTTGTGTGAACGCTACGGAGTCCATTTTATTGCCGATGAGATTTTGGTCGGTTTTGGTCGGACGGGGAGTATGTTTGCATGTGAGCAAGCGGATATAACACCCGATTTTTTAATCCTCTCAAAAGGGCTGACCGGCGGATATTTGCCTCTGTCGGTTGTTTTAACGACTGAGGCGGTGTACGGGTCCTTTTATTGTGACTACAATCCATCACGTTCTTTTCTGCACTCACACAGTTATACGGGTAATGCACTTGCCTGTGCCGCCGCCAATGCCACTTTGGATATTTTTGAATCGGATGATGTTATTAAAAACAACCGTGTTACGATGGATCTGATAGCGCAAGAATTAAAACGGTTTGAGAAGTTTTTGAAAGTCAAAGAGGTACGCCAGTGCGGGATGATCGCGGCGATTGAGCTGGAGGGGTTTGAGCCATCCGAGCGTATAGGGCTAAAAATCCATCAACATTGTATGAAAAACGGAGTGTTGATACGACCGTTAGGGAGTGTTATCTATGTAATGACTCCGTATGTGATTACACACGATGAACTGAAAACGGTATTTAGTGCAATTGAAAAGGCAATAGAATCAATCGATATCTAATCGAGCCTGAGAATGATCGAGCATTAAAATACGGCAGCTCCGCTCCAAAATAGAGAGTTGTCGTACCATCGAGTGGATATCGCGGCTAAATGCATAAACCCCATACCCTCGGATTACCATGATTGCGGTATTGTTTTGTTGAAAGTATTGCGGAATTTCACTCACTGCCCGCTCATACCAGTCGTCAAATTTTTTCGGATCGTAAATGGTGATTTTGCCGAATTCTTTAAATCCGAAATAATCTTTGGGGATAATGATCGAGTGGTTGAGTGAAAAAGCGGTTGTAAACGGAGGCATAGTAAACGTAATGTACTTTGCATCGGAGATTTGGCGATAAATTCCCTGATGGATTGATGCATCGATACTGGCATCTTTCCAACGATAGTCTTTGTTGTAAAACAGATCGATCAGACTCTCTTCGCGGATGGAGTCAAAAATAGCACTTTTTGTATTGATTGTGAAGAGATTGGTATCAAGTTTAGCCGATAAAGAGCCGTGATAAATGCCGAAAAAATCTTTTCGAAACATTGAAAGGGCGAAAGTGGCAAGTTGATGTTTGACGTATTGTTTATCCATAAAAAGGATTTTAACATACTTTTAATCAATATGTTAGTGAGTATTAGTTATTATAATGGTACAAAAAAGCAAAGGTTGCCGTGTGCAAGAAATACCCCATATCCCTGTCCTTTATCGTGAAGTGGTTGAAGCTTTCGCGCCATGTAAAGAGGGGATTGTTATCGATTGCACCATGGGATACGGTGGGCACACTTCGCTGTTGTTGGAGAATAATCCTTCGTTAGTATTGATCGGAATAGATCAAGATCCTACTGCCATTGCTTTTTCTTCGAAACGTCTTGAATCTTACGGGAACCGTGTAGACATACGCCGTGGACGTTTTTCAGAGGTTATCTCCGATATTATTGCCGAAAAAGGGGAAAATATTTGCGGGATTTTAGCCGATATAGGGGTTTCGTCACTGCAGCTGGATCAACGCGAACGGGGATTTTCATACGAGAGTGATACGCTTGATATGCGGATGAATCCGGATGCGTCTTTAAGTGCTTCAGAGGTTGTCAATGAGTATTCACAGAGCGCATTAGAGACCATTTTACGTGAATACGGCGAAGTGAGCAATGCTCGAAAAGTGGCGGAGACGATTGTTCAGCGCCGTCCGTTTGCTTCGGCAAAAGAGCTCTCGAACGCAATTTTTCATTTGATGCCGAAGGGTAAAAAGATCCACCCCTCGACCCTTGTGATGCAGGCGATACGGATTGAAGTAAACGATGAACTGGGCGAATTGACCCGATTGCTTGATGCGATAGAAACATCAACGATTAAGGCTCTTCGTGTTGCGATTATTACGTTTCACTCCCTCGAAGATCGGATTGTAAAAAACCGTTTTACTAGATGGGGGAAAAACTGCATCTGTCCCGATGATGCGATGCGTTGTACCTGCGGCAATAAAAATGCTATCGGTAAAGTGATTACGAAAAAACCGCTGAGTGCTAAGGACGATGAGCTTCGCGCCAACTCCCGGAGTCGAAGTGCAAAATTACGAATTTTTGAAATACGAAGAGATTGATACACAATGAGCGATAAACTCGATATCTTAGAAGAGACACAGCATATTATCAGCCCTGATGATTCAATGGGGCCAGTTTTTCTGCGAAATGTTTTTGTCGGAATTTTTTTGGTTTTGATGATTGTGTTTCCTAAAATATTTATCAATACTCAAATTTATTTTAAAAGCCGTGATATTTCTACTCTCAGTCATGAACATGATGCCCTACAAGAAGAGAACCGACTCATCAAAGCAAAAGTCGAGTCCATGAAATACAAAAGTCAGGTGTTAGATACCCTTTTCTAGGAGTAACCATTATGCTACGCCGCTTCCTCGAGTTTGCTCTCGATAAACCTTTATTGAATCATCTTTTTTTATTTTTTATCGCGTTAGTCTCTATTTTTGCCTACATTAATATCTCCAAAGAGATATTTCCGCCGATGCAGATGGATAAGATTACGATTAACGGGGCTTATGCCGGTACGAGTGCGGATGTTCTGGATAATATGGTAGTACAGTCGCTCGAAGACGATCTCAAAAATGTAAATGAACTCGACACGGTAACTTCTACGATCAAAAATGGTGTCTTTAGCATTATCGCAGATATTAAACCCGGTTCCAATAACAATAAAGTGCTTAACGATGTTAAAGACATTATTGCCCTTACCAAGCGGGATCTTCCCACCGATATGAATGAACCGACGGCAAAAATTCAAGAAGAGACGATTCCTTTGGTCTTGATCGCTATTGCCGGAGATGTTAAAACCGAAGAGTTATTGGCCCGTGCCGAAGAGCTCAAAAGTGACCTCTCAGAACTTAAGGATTTGAGTGAAATTACCGTTCGCGGAGATGCCGATGATGAATTGGTCATTCGTTTGGATGAGCAAAAAATCGAAGCGTACGGTTTAAGTCAAAGCAGTGTCGTTGCCGCTTTGAGCAATTTGAGCTCTATTTTTCCGATCGGAACCATCAAAGAGGCAAAAAATCACCTTTATATCAGTACCTATAACGGTGAAAAAGAGCCTGAAGCGATTCGTGACACTTTGATCAGTGTCGGAAACGCTCAAGTACGTTTAGGGGATATTGCTACGATCAGTTTTGAGTTGAGTGACGGCTCAGAACTATCGCATTTCAACGGAATGCGCAATATTTCGCTTAATATCACTAAAGCTAAAAGTGGTAACGCCATCGAAATTGTGAAACAGATTCGTGAAAAGTTAGCCCATTATGATGAAAAATATCCTCATTTGGAATTTGAGATTTATACCGATACCTCTGTATGGATCAAAAATCGTCTGAATACCGTTTTTTCGAATATTGTTTTTGGTTTAGTGTTAGTCTTTTTTGCCATGCTTATCTTTGTAAATCGGGGTATTGCCTTGGTTGTCGCGATGGGGATACCTTTGAGTTTTATGATCGGTCTCATTGCGACACAAATGATCGGGTACAGTCTCAATATGCTTTCACTTCTGGGAGCATTAATTGCGTTAGGGATGTTAGTCGATGAAGCGATTGTTGTCGCAGAGAATATTTATCGCCACATGGAAGAGGGGTTAAACCGACGTGAAGCGACGATCAAAGGGGCGATGGAGATGTTTCCTGCCGTAGTGGCGGCTACAATGACTACCATTTTTGCCTTTTTACCGCTGCTGATGATGAGTGGTGAGATGGGCACTTTTATTAAAATTCTTCCCATTATGATCTCAATTTTGCTTATAAGCTCTTTGTTTGAAGCCTTTTATTTTCTTCCGCTTCATGCGCATGATTTTTTAAGAGTTAGAAAAGAGGATCATGTTTCTCACACCATTTGGGAAAGTCTTTACGGGTGGTTTGCCAAAGTTTTAGTGCGGGTATTGCATCGTCCTAAAATGACATTGGCTTTGATGGTTGTTCTTATTTTGACGGTCGAAGTTTTATTTGTAAAATATACAAAATTTCAGCTTTTTCCGAAATTTGACGTTACGCAAGTGTATGTGACCGGAAAAGTCGATATTAATAATGATCTTGAAGCAACAGAAGCGATGCTAGCCTCTATTGAGAAAGATCTTATTGCCAAACTTCCCAAAGAAGAGGTTGCTTCCGTCACATCGGTGATAGGGATGCGGCTCGACTCAAAAAACAAAGCGGAACTCGGAGACAACCTTTTCCATATTTTTATCGATCTGCATGAACGTGCTCCGGTCAATTTTTTCGACCGTTATATTAACCCCTATCTCAGTCTTGAATACGACGATTCTGGTATGAGCCGAGGGCGTGATGCTGATCGTATCGGAGATGAAGTTTCTAAAATTATTCACCCTTATGTCATCCAAAAAATTGGGGATAAACCTCTTTTCGATGAACTTATTACGACGATTCCGGGGACAGGGGTCATTGCTCATGATGTTGAAATTACGTTGGCAGGGAAAAATGAGGCTGAGTTAGTACAAGGGATACGACAACTTGAATCCAAACTGAAAACAATACAGGGGGTTCATAGTATCGGAGATAATGCAGATGCAGGTGAGCGGGAAGTGAAACTGCGGGTTAACGGCTACGGCAAACAACTCGGTTTGGACGAGGGGGCTTTAAATGTACAGTTACGCTCCTATTATCTCAAAGCGGAATATTCTAAAATGTTTAATGAAAACGGACTGATCCGCATCCGCATCGAAGGGAAAGAGAAAGATGCCCTATCTTCACTGGAAAATTTCCCTATTGTGGTCGGAACCGAACAAGTCGCTCTAAAAGAGGTGTGTGATTTTATCTATACAAGAGGCTATGTTACCCTCAACAAAGAGGACGGTAAACGGATACGCAGCGTATTTGCTTCGATCGATAAAGATATGGTAACCTCTAGTGACGTCATGATGTTATTGGCACCGAGTATTGAAGCGTTAAAAAACAAGGGGTATAAGGTCAATGTCAAAGGGGAGGAGCAGGAGAATGCGAAAACCAAACGGGAGATGTCTCAAGCCGCGATCATGGCGATAGTACTTATTTTTATCGCATTGGTATGGCTATTTGACTCATTTGTGAAGTCATTGATCGTTTTGAGTGTTATCCCTCTCTCTCTTTTAGGGGTATATGCGGGACATTGGATTATGGGGCTAAATATGACGATGCCGGGACTCATCGGAACCGTAGGACTAGTGGGGGTGGTCGTGAATGACGGATTATTGATGGTGCAGTTTATCCAAAGAGCGCGGGATAAAGGTGAACTTATAGAGCTTGCCAAAACGCGTCTTCGACCGATATTGATGACGTCGATTACGACGGTTCTAGGACTTTCGAGTTTGATCTTTTTTGCCAGCGGTCAAGCACAAATTTTACAGCCGATGGCGATATCGCTGGGATTTGGATTGGCATGGGCAACACTCCTGAATCTGATCTATGTTCCGCTCCTTTACAGTGTTATTTATCGAATCAAATAAGAATTGTGGTGGTATAATCGCCGACTTAAATTGATACTTTGGAGATACAATGTATAATCTGTTTGAAGACGAAGACGATATTTTCCAAGGTTCGCCGAAAAGTAAGTTTTTAGATATCGTTTTTAACGCAAATCGCGATTTGGTTCATAATGAGTTGGAGCGTTTGATGGCGCGTATGGCGGCTATGGAGCTTTTGTTACAAGAAGCTCATGGAGAAGAGGGGATTGATCGAGTGATTCAGAACGTTCAATTCGAACGTGCGGACGAGATCGATATGATGGCAAAAAACCTTTACATCATTTCGGTCGGAAACGTATTGACTCAAAACGAGTAGTCTTGAAATATTTTTTCGTATTCTTGATTGTAAGCGGGCTATCCTTTTTGGATGCTGCCCCGTGGCGAGAAGCGAAAAGTTTTATTCTCAAAAAAGATGAGTTGGTCAAAGTTCTCGTTAAGAGTGAAGGGCAAGAGCGGATATTGAATTTTCGATGGACGCTTTATACGGATAAGGCTTTGATCGTTCATGAGAGTTTTGATCGGTATGTAGGACAGCATGTTCTCTACGTCGGACATACCAATCAAAGCTTTCGAAAAGTCCTCTTAAGTGCGAACCGAACGCAAAGAGATGTTCCGTACGTGATTGTCGTTTTTAAAAAATTCGATGAGGCTAACGCAACGGCACAGATGGATCTTTTGTTGGTTGATAAAGAGAATCGAATCGTGTTGGATTATTTAACAAAGAAGTGATTAATTTGGTATGTTGAAAATTGTAGAAACCCTTATTAGCAAACTGATCGATGAGGTCGATTATCCTTACGCCACAGAACTGTTTCAAAAACTCTCAGGAGGGAAACGGTTACGGGCAAGACTCATTTTAACCATTGCACCCGAAGCCTCTACCGCACCGTTACTCGGTGCAATTGTAGAGCTGATTCATGCGGCAAGTTTACTTCATGATGATGTAATCGACGAAGCACAGCTTCGTCGAGGTGTCCCCTCGGTGAATGCGACACAGGGGTCTAAAACAGCCATTATGCTTGGCGATATTCTCTATTCCAAAGCGTTTAGCTCTCTTACCGCATTTGATCCTGTTATCTCCCGCGCCGTTGCCGAATCGGTTACCCGTCTTTCGGTCGGAGAGATGATGGATGTCGCAATGGCGGAGAGCTTTAACACCGACCGTGATCTTTATCTCAAAATGCTCTATCTCAAAACGGCAACGCTCATCGAGGCCTGTGCATACAGTGCGGCAGTGTTGGCGGGGAAAGATGCTCAGGCACATCTTACCTATGGCAAAAACTTGGGATTGGCGTTTCAAATCGTCGATGATATTCTTGATATCACCGCAGATGAGGCTACCCTCGGAAAACCCTCTCTGAATGATTTTTCTGAAGGAAAAGTAACATTGCCCTACATTGATCTGTATGAGCGGTTGAATGAGCAAGAAAAACAACGCTTAATCGCCAGTCATGGAAAAGTTTTGGATAATGAGGAAAAAAGGTGGATTCGTTCAAAAATGGATGAATTCAAAATTATTGAGAGCTCTTACACCCATGCAAGAGCTCTGTGTGATGAAGCGATTGAAGCCATCGGGGAAGATGTCGCGTTACGTGCTATCATCGAATCTGTGATTCAAAGAAGTCATTAATGCACTATTTGATTGTTAGTTTTTCGCATAAAAACTCGACACTGGCAATACGGGAAAAACTTGCTTTTGTTGATGATATGGCCCGCCTAAACGGGATGCGTGAACTCAATTCAAATTCCCACATCAGTGAATCGATGATCCTCTCCACGTGCAATCGCGTTGAGATTGTATGCAGTTGCAACGAAACGGAATTAGCGATAGAAGCGGTTTTTTCCCTTTTAACAAACCATTCAGGCCTCACCCCTCATGAGTTGCATGAGCGTGCCGATGTATTTGACGATGAGGGGGGAATTCACCACCTTTTTAGTGTGGCAAGTTCACTTGATTCGATGGTGGTCGGAGAGACACAGATTGCCGGTCAGCTCAAAGATGCGTATAAACTCTCTGTTGATAACGGCTTCTCGGCACAGAAAATCGGTCGGGCAATGAGCTATGCGTTTAAATGTGCCGCCGAAGTGCGTAATGCAACCAATATCTCGTCCAAACCGGTTTCGATTGCTAGCGTCGCCGTTGCGAAAGTAAAAGAGTCGCTCGGGGATGTGAGCGGGAAAAAAGCACTCGTTATCGGTTCGGGAGAGATGTCGGTGATTACCTGTAAGCATCTAAGTGCCCAAGGGGTTGATGTGACGGTGATGAACCGTACCTTTGAAAAAGCCGAAGCGATAGCATTAGAGTGCAACGCACGTGTTCGATCGTATGAGGAGATCGCCTATGCTATCAATGAACATGAACTGTTATTTACGGCAACGGGATCACTAACGCCGATCATTACCGAAGAGATGATTAAGCCTTGTGGGTTTGAGCGTTACTGGTTTGATATGGCGGTTCCGCGCGATATCGAATGTGATCCCGAGCTTTGGTCCATTCGTCTTTTCTACGTTGATGATCTTAAAGAGATCGTAAGTGAAAATATTGCACTCCGTGAAGATGAAGCAAAACTTTCCTACGTTATTATTCGCCGACACGTTGTAGGTTTTTTCGAGTGGCTCAAAACGCTCTCTGTCGAGCCGTTGATTAAAAATATGTACCTTCGTGCTTCCGATGCGGCATTGAGAGAATCAATGCGTGTCATGGATAGCGGCTATATTCCTAAAGAATATGAACATGCCGTACATAAAGCAACGCTTCAAGCCTTGAAACGATTCTTGCACCCTTTTGCCAAACGGATGCGTGACGGTTCCGATCCGATGCGGGTTGATGCCCTGATCGAGTCAATGAGCTTTTTGATGAATCAAGAAGAGGGGGATGATCTCTCTCAAAACTCCTGTACCTATTACCCTAAAGGAAAATAATGCGTTTTAGCAAAGCCTATATCCCAACCACTAAAGAATCTCCGAAAGATGCACAGCTTCCTAGCCATATCTATCTCTCCCGTGCAGGGTTTGTGACTCAGGTAGCGGCAGGATTGTATAATTTTTTGCCGTTGGGAAAACGGGTACTTCGTAAAATCGAAAATATTATCAATGAAGAGATGGCCGCGTGTGATGCGCAAGAGGTCGATCTCAGTTTTGTTACCCCTGCTGAGTTGTGGCAAGAGAGCGGACGGATTGAAAAGTTCGGTAAAGAGCTTCTCCGTTTCCGTGACCGTAAAGAGAACCTTTTTGTCCTCGGGCCGACCCACGAAGAGATGATGGTGAATATCGTCCGTAATCGAGTTAATAGTTATAAACAGCTTCCGATTAATTTGTACCAGATCAAAACCAAATTTCGTGACGAGGCCCGTCCGAGATTCGGTCTTATGCGCGGACGTGAATTTGTGATGAAAGACGGTTACAGTTTCCACTCGACAACTGAAGATTTGGATCGTGAATTTGATGCAATGGAAGCGGCATATAAACGGATATTGGAGCGTTTGGGATTGCAGTTTCGTATCGTCGAAGCTGACAGCGGTGCCATCGGCGGGACGGGATCAAAAGAGTTGATGGTGTTAGCCGGAAGCGGTGAAGATACCTTGGCCGTTTGTGATACGTGTGAATACGGTGCCAATGTCGAAGCGGCACGCCGTGCTCCACGAAGCACTATCCCCGAAGCTCCGAATGCCGATTTTGCCCGTTTTAAAACACCTGATATTAAATCTATTGACGATTTGAGTAACTTTTTTCATGTTGATCCGTACTATACCCTTAAAGCCGTAGTTCAACGTGCTGTGTATACCGAGAGCAGTGAATTGGTTTGTTTCTTTATTCGTGGATGCGATGAATTTCAAGAGGTCAAGGCGCGTAACAGTGTCGGTGCGATCGATCTCGTCGATGCAACCGAAGCGGAACTCACTGAAATCGGTTTGGTTCCAGGATTTATCGGGCCGCTTGATCAAGATAAAATTCGTATTGTCATGGATAACGATACGCACGGTGCCACTACAATGATTTGCGGTGCGAATGAAGCGGATTACCATTTTGTCGGAGTTGATCTCAGTGTTATGAAGGAAGCCCAATTCGCCGATTTGGTGAGTGTTCAGGAGGGGGATGGATGTCCTCACTGCGGGGGAAAAATACTCCATACCAAAGGGATTGAAGTAGGGCATATTTTCAAACTCGGTACGGTCTACTCCGCACCGCTTAAAGCTGAATTTTTGGATGAAAACGGACGCGCTCAGCCGTTTATCATGGGAACCTACGGTATGGGAGTCAGTCGTCTTGTTGCAGCCGTTATTGAGCAGCATCATGATGAAAAAGGGTGCATTTGGACCCATGCTACGGCTCCGTATCTTGTCAATGTTATGGTTTCCAATATCAAAGAAGAGTCCCATATGGCATACGCAGAAGAGTTGTATACGACGTTACAAAAACGTGGTATAGAAACAATGCTTGATGATCGTAAAGAGCGGTTTGGATTTAAAATGTCGGATGCAGAGTTGATCGGATTTCCCTTTACGATAATCGTTGGAAAAGAGCTGGAAAACGGTTTGGTACAAATTATGATTCGCAGCACACGTGAAATTATAACCGTCAACGCAACGGATGTTCTTAGTAAAATTGAGGAACTTCGACAATGATCTATTTTTTGATCTACCTGTTTGCAGAAGTTTTTCTTACTATAGAGATTGCCTCCACAATAGGCGGGTTAGCCACCTTTTTAGAGATCCTCGGAAGCGGATTTCTCGGGATTTTTATTTTAATGAATTTCCGTCACGCGCTGAGTGAGAATCTTGATGCTCTCCGAACACGACAGATCGATATGCAAGGATTTTCGAATCGAAATATTATGGGACTGTTGGGGGCGATTCTTCTGATTTTGCCGGGATTTTTATCCGATTTGATTGGTATTTTAATGCAGTTTTCTCTTTTAGGAACGTTGTTTATTAACCGTTTTACGCGAAAATACCCTACAGACAATAACCACACTCAAACCACACGAAAGGATGATCATGTCATTGATGCTGAAATTATCGAGCACACTACTTCTCTCCGTTAGTCTAATGGCGGCAACGGATGCCGAAGTTGTCACCTTTTTGAAAAAAGGGATCGGCAATAATCCGAATATTACCAATTTGCAAATTGAGGTGAGCGGTAAAAAAAATCTCCCCACAATGAGTGGATGGCAAGCTTATTTTATGAGTATTGAAGCCGATGTGAAACAAGGGGGAGAGACCCGTCATATTAACCAAAATGGAACCTATTTCGTCAGCGGCAGTGTAATCGCCCCTGAGTTGATTAACTTAAAAACGGGTGAACGGTATAATGATACGGTTGCTCCGGATTTTAATAATGCATTTTATACCAAATCCAATCGTATCAGCGGTGAATCAGATGCCACCTATAAAGTGGCTATTTTTTCTGATCCTCTTTGCCCGTTTTGCCGACGTTATGTCCCTGATGCAATCTCGTATATGGCGAAGTATCCTAAAACCTTTGCCCTGTATTATTACCATTTTCCGCTAAGCGGTCTTCACCCCGCTGCGGTAACCTTGACCAAAGCAGCCATTGCCGCTGAGGAAGAGGGTGTCGATAATACTGTTTTGCGCTTATACAAAGTGGATATTAATCCGAATGAAAAAGATGATCAAAAAATTCTTAATGCCTTTAATAAAACGTTCGGAACTAAAATTGGTATCAATGATATCCGCCGCTCTTCCGTTATGAAGCAATTTGACTATGATCAAAAGGTAGCGCAATCAATGATGGTCGTCGGAACACCAACTGTCTTTTTTAACGGACAAAAAGACGCTTCAAAAAACAAATATAAAGAGATTAAGGTTAAGTAATTCATGAAAAAACTCACCATCGCAACACGCGGAAGCAAACTTGCCCTCTGGCAATCTAACCATATTAAATCGGTTATTGAATCACAATTTAGCGATGTTGAAGTGGAGCTAAAAATTATCATTACTTCCGGGGATAAGATTTTGGATGTCCCTTTAGCTAAAATCGGTGGTAAAGGGCTGTTTCTCAAAGAGATCGAGGAGTCGATGCTACGCGGTGAAGCGCAAATGGCGGTTCATTCGCTCAAAGACGTTCCGACCGTTATGCCAGAGGGGTTATTGCTCTCGGCGATTACCCTGCGAGAAGATGTACGCGATGCGATGCTGAGTGAAAAATATCCGGATATTATGTCGCTTCCTCAAGGGGCGGTTGTCGGTACCTCTTCACTACGTCGTCGTATGCAGCTAGTAAAACAACGTCCTGATTTAGTGATTAAAGATTTACGCGGTAATGTGGATACCCGTATCCGAAAACTAAAAGAGGGGGAATTTGATGCCATTATCCTCGCTGCCGCAGGGATAAACCGTTTAGGTTTTCGCGATTTGGTAGAGTATTTTTACCCGATCTCTTTGGATGAGATGCTTCCGGCTATGGGGCAGGGGGCGTTAGGAATCGAAACCGTGAATGAGCCTTGGGTATTGGAAATAGCCGCCTTTTTGGAAGATGCCGATAGCCGTATCGAGACAACGATTGAACGGGAGTTTGTTGATACGTTGCAAGGCGGCTGTCAGGTTCCGATCGGTGTAAGTGCTCGGGTTCAGGAGAACGGGGATGTAGTTGTACGATCAACGCTTGGGATGCCGGACGGCTCTGAGGTGATGGGAGATACGATTACGGTTACAAAACAACAAACAAAACGTGTCGGCAAAGCTATGGCAGAGCGTTTGATCGCACAAGGGGCAATTGAATTATTACAACGTGCCGAAACTATGGCGAATAAGGGTTAATCTGTGACATTAGAAAAAACAATCGATCTACTTCATGAAAAAGGGGAATTGCGTATTATCGATACCCCTTTGGATATTAAACTCGAAATTCCCCACTTGGCATATGCCGAAGTAAAAAAAGAGCATGGGGGAAAAGCACTTCTTTTTACCCATCCCGTCGATAAAGCTACGGGACAAAAGTTTGAGACACCTGTGGTTATGAATCTTTTCGGATCCTTCCGCCGTACTGAGCTCTTATTTGGGCGTGATGTAGAAGGGGTGGCGAGTGAGATCGAAAAGCTTCTCCATATGAAACCGCCTCAAAGTTTCAAAGAGAAAATCGGCATGCTCGGTGATTTGTTTGCGATGAAAGATATCTTTCCTAAGAAACTTAAAACACGTGGAAGCTGTCAAGAGATCGTCTATCAAGGTGAGGAAGTAAATTTGTACGATTTACCGATTCTTACCACATGGGAAGAAGACGGCGGACCGTTTATTACCATGGGACAGGTTTATACTCAGAGTTTAGACGGTGAAATGGTAAATTTGGGAATGTATCGTTTGCAGGTTTATGACAAAAATCATTTGGGGATGCACTGGCAAATCCACAAAGATTCTTCCCACTTTTTCGATCAGTATAGCAGGGCGGGCAAAAAGATGCCTGTGTCCATCGCCATCGGTGGGGATCCTCTCTATACATGGTGCGCTACCGCACCTCTTCCTTACGGTGTTAATGAACTTCTTTTGTACGGTTTAATCAAAAAGGAGTCTCCAAAGTTGGTGGAATCGCTAACGACTCCGCTTTTTATCCCGGAAGATGTTGATTTTGTCATCGAGGGGTGGGTTGATACTGAGAAACTTCGATTAGAGGGACCTTTTGGGGATCATACCGGCTATTATACTTTGAAAGAACACTATCCGCAATTGGAAGTGAGTGCGATAACGAGCTGTAAAAAGCCTTATTATTTAGCAACCGTTGTCGGGAAACCCCCTTTGGAAGACAAATATATGGGATGGGCGACCGAACGGGTCTTTTTACCGCTTCTTAAAACCAATGCAGCTGATTTGATCGATTACCATATGCCGGAAAACGGAGTATTTCATAACCTTATTTTGGCAAAAATGAAACCGTTATACAAAGGGCATGCAAAGCAATTTATGCATATCTTTTGGGGATCGGGACAAATGAGTTTTGTCAAACACGCCCTATTTTTCGGTGAAGATGCCCCAAAACTTACCAATTATGAAGCGCTTATCGCCTACGCTCTAAACCGGTTTATCCCTAAATGTCTTTTTGTCTCTGAAGGGATCACCGATGCTTTGGATCATTCAAGCCCTGAATCATTAGTCGGCGGCAAACTGGGGATTGATTTTACCGCATCGTACTCTCCCGTTGCTCCGGAGTCGATAGAGAGTTCGCTAATGGTCGAAAAATTGCGCGCAATCTTACCTGAAGTAGTCGGAGCAACTCAATATATGCGCCATACGGCTAACCCGATTACCGTTGTCAGTGTTCAAAAAAACCGTTCTTTAAAAGAGTGTTTTAACGCTTTAGAAAAATTAAGCTCATTTTTGCGTATCGTCATATTTGTAGATGAAGCAAAGAATGATATTCACAACCCGTATATGCTCCTTTGGCGTGTAAGTAATAATATTGATGCCTCACGTGATTTATACTATTCAGACTCTATTGTAGCGATAGACGGAACCATGAAAACTGAAGTAGACGGATTTGAACGAGAATGGCCGGGAGATGTCGAATGTACCCCTTCGGTAGTGGAACGACTAAAAGCGTTTTCGCTTTGGGATTTGGATCCGAAATTAGAAAAAAAATATCAGTTGTAACCCTTTATTTCCCCTAATTTAGGGGAATATACTTAAGCAATTTGTTAGAAGCACTAATGTAATATTTATCTGATAGATATATTATATAAACAGGGAAAATAAAGTCCGATGGGTACGTTTAATGCGACTGTAGCAGTGACACTTTTGGTCGGCTCTACTTTTCTTAATGCAGCGACCTACAAAGGGCAAAAAATTTATATAGATACCTGCAAAATCTGCCACGGCGGCGGTCAATCATTAGCCGGATCGAAAAAACAGCGCGTATGGGAAAAACTGATGGAAAATAATGGCGAAGCACTGGCCGATATCCATCTCTCCTCCAAAAAAGCACAAGGGTCATGGGAGTATTTTAAAGATCGCAGATACACAAAAAATGCGCACCATCTCGAAGACTTTTTAGTTCGATACGGATCCGATAGCGGTAATGTACCTGCCTGTGATTAAATTAACCTCCCGCTACTTTAACGGGTGACGTTCCTCTAAACCAAACTTCGCTAAAATACGCCACTTTTATTATTATTCGGAGATACCATGGAAAAGATGTGGTCAGGACGTTTCACACAAGATGCGTCAACCCTTTTGGAAAAATTTAATGCTTCAATCATGTTTGATCAAAAACTTTACCGTGAAGATATCGAAGGCTCAGTCGCACACGCTAAAATGCTAGCCCATCAAGGGATCTTAACGGAAGAAGAGTGCACTTCGATCGAAGCGGGAATGGGACAAGTGTTACGTGAAATAGAATCCGGTGCATTTGAATGGAAGATCGGGGATGAAGATCTCCATATGGCGATTGAAAAACGGCTTACCGCTATTATCGGTGAAGCGGGAAAAAAACTTCATACCGCGCGCAGCCGTAACGATCAAGTGGCCCTTGATTTTCGCCGCTATGTACTCCGTAAAAATCGTGAGATTGTCGAACAGATAAAAGCATTGATGGAAGTGGTTGTAGATATTTCACGAGATCATACCACGACGTTGCTTCCGGGAATGACCCATTTACAGCACGCTCAGCCGATTAATTTTGCCTTTCACCTACTTGCGTATGCTTCAATGTTCAAACGTGATATTGAGCGCTTTGAGAGCTCTGTTGAACGTAATAATATCTCTCCGATCGGATGTGCCGCACTGGCAGGCACACCGCACAATATAAACCGTGAAATGACCGCTCAAATGCTCGGATTTGATTCGGTAAGTATTAACTGTCTCGATACGGTCAGCGATCGTGATTTTGCACTCGAAATTTTATTTAATATTTCAACGTTAATGATGCATATCTCCCGTTTAGCCGAAGAGATTATCCTCTGGTCGAGCTATGAATTTCGTTTTGTTGAACTCTCCGATGAATATTCGACCGGCTCATCGATTATGCCGCAAAAGAAAAACCCCGATGTCCCTGAACTTCTTCGCGGTAAAACGGGTCGGGTTTTTGGCAATTTGATAGGGCTTTTGACCGTAATGAAAGGGTTGCCGTTAGCTTATAATAAAGATACCCAAGAAGATAAAGAGGGGGTATTTGACAGTGTTGAAACGGCTGAAATCTCTCTTGAAATCTTACGAGCGGCACTTAAAACCATGACGATTAAGCCTCAGAATATGCTAAGGGCATGCAAACTCGGGCATCTCAGTGCCACGGATTTAGCTGATTATCTCGTCGAACATTGCGGTGTTCCGTTTCGTGAAGCGCACCATATTACCGGACGCGCCGTTGCTCGTGCCGAAGTGCTCGGAATTGATTTGAGCGATATTGACTATGCAGAACTTCGTGCCATTGATGAGCGAATCCAAGAAGACGTAATGGCTTATTTGGGGATTGAGCACTCTATGAATGCCCGAATATCACAAGGCGGTACGGCTGAAATCCGTACATTGGAGCAAATTATTTATTTTGATCATTATCTTAAGGATGTGAAATGAAAATTATTGTTAGTCACCAGAGTGAGATGAAATTTGAGGCGAAAACCGAAAAAAGCAGTTTTATTATCGATTGTCCGCAAATCTCTCCGATTGAGTATTTTTTAAGCGGGATTATCACGTGCAGTGCGACGGACGTGATCATGTTGCCGAAACAACAAGGGTATGAGGTAAAAAATCTCGAAGTAAGCGGTGAAGTGGTTCGTAATGAGGAAGCTCCGCGTAAATTTAATACGCTGCATCTCGAATACCGTTTTGAATCGAATGCGGATGATACATTGGCGGCGCGCTGGGTAATGGCGAGTTTAGAGACCTATTGTTCGACAATCAATACTATCCGTGATACGACGGCAATTACCTACACGATTGTCCATAACGGCAAGGTGATTCGTGAAAACGAAGAGATGATTAGCGGCGGTGGAAGTGCCGTCGATTTCGGTGCATTGCAAGGGTGTAATGCCTAAGGATTAAAAGAAATCCTTAGGATCAGCATCGGCAAAATGACCCCATTTGAGCTTCGCTCCGCCGAGGATATGAAAATGGAGATGTCCTACTTCCTGTCCGCCGTTTTCTCCGATATTACTGATAATTCGGTATCCGCTCTCGTCAATTCCGCATGCTTTCGCTACCTCTTGCATAAATGTTGCCATTCTCCCCATAACATCCCCGGGAATATCGTTAAAACTTTGATAATGGACTTTCGGGATCGCTAAAACGTGAACGGGAGCTTTCGGATTGATATCATGAAACGCATAAAATTCTTCATTTTCAGCAACGGTATTTGAGGGAATTTCTTTGTTAATAATTTTACAGAAAATGCACATGCTAAACCTCTTTTTTAATGCTATTGTAGCACATGGTTTGTCCCTTGAAGCTAATTATAAAAGAGTTTTGACTACAATATACTCTAAATTGAAAGCACTTTCAGAAATAATGTTAACATGTTTTAAAGCTTTCAGAAAACCATCAATGGAGACTCTATTTTGCAAGAGTGGTATGACGCTATAAAATCGGCCGATACGATTGATAAAATCGAAGAGATACGGATCGCCGTTTTCGGAAAAAAAGGGATAATGAACGCTGAGTTTGCCCGTATGAAAGATGTCCCCGATGCGGAAAAAGGGGGATTTGCGAAAGAGCTCAATATCCACAAAGAGGGATTGAACGCTCTGTTGCTCGATCGCAAACTTTTTTTAGCGATGGAACATTTACAAGAGACGATGAAATCAGAAGCGATTGATGTCAGTTTGTATTCGCCCAGCAGTGAGCGCGGATCGCTTCATCCCGTTATGGAGACAATGGATCGAATCGTAGAATACTTTGTTGCCATGAATTTCTCGGTACAAACGGGACCGATGGTAGAAGATGATTTTCACAATTTTGAAGCGTTAAACCTCCCTAAATACCATCCTGCCCGTGATATGCAGGATACTTTTTATTTCAAAGACTCAATGCTGTTGCGTACCCATACCTCTCCGGTACAAATCCGAACGATGCTCTCAACGAAGCCTCCGATTCGGATGATCGCTCCGGGTGCGGTATTTCGACGTGACTATGATATCACCCATACACCGATGTTTCATCAGGTTGAGGGATTGGTGGTTGAAGAGGCGGGGAAGGTCTCTTTCGCCAATCTAAAATTTATCCTCGAAGATTTTCTGAAAACGATGTTCGGAGATGTCGAAGTTCGTTTTCGACCGAGTTTTTTCCCGTTTACGGAGCCATCAGCCGAAGTGGACATCAGCTGTATTTTCTGTGGCGGGGAAGGGTGCCGCGTTTGTTCGAAAACCGGATGGCTCGAAGTCCTCGGATGCGGGATTGTTGATCCGAATGTTTTTAAAGCGGTCGGCTATGAGAATGTCAGCGGTTATGCGTTCGGTTTAGGGGTTGAGCGGTTTGCGATGCTCATCCACCGAATCGGTGATTTACGCTCTTTATTTGAGGGAGATACGAGATTATTGGAGCAGTTTAGATGATCGTAACAAAAAATTGGTTAAACGAATGGATCGATCTTAGTGAAGTAAGCACGGAACAGTTGCTTAAAACATTAAATTCGATCGGTTTGGAAGTAGATCGGCATGATGTTATACGTGTGGCTGAGGGCGTTGTAATCGGTTATGTCGAAGCGTGTGAAAAACATCCTGATGCCGATAAACTCAATGTATGTCAAGTCAATATCGGGAACGAAGTGCGTCAAATCGTATGCGGGGCTTCGAATGTTCGTGCAGGTATATATATAGCGCTGGCTACGGTCGGTGCGGAACTTCCCGGCGGTCTTAAAATCAAAGAGGCAAAACTCCGAGGTGTTGATTCTCACGGTATGATCTGCTCTGCTAAAGAGATTGGACTTCCCTCTATGGGTGAGGGGATTATGATCCTCGATGAAAGCATCGGCGAATTGGTAAAGGGTAAAAATCTCAATGAATACGGTGTATTCAATGATGATGTTATCGAGATTGAACTGACCGCCAATCGCGGCGACTGTCTAAGCATTCACGGTATTGCACGCGATCTACGTGCCGCATTGGCACGCCCTCTTCGAGAAAAAAATGTTAAAGATGAACAAGAGGGGCGCTTGGGTATCGGACGGATCTTGCAGTTACAGCATACTGAAACTTTCAGTAGTGATCTTTTATTCGGTGCGGTAGAGGTTAAAGAGCTGCGTGTCCCTTTAATTATTGCACTTCGTTTGGCAATCATTGAGCAAGTCTACACCACCGCAGTCGACGCGTTGTTGTTCTACGCGACACAAAGTACGGGAGTTATTTTACGAGCTTATCCGTTTAATAAATTCGGTGACGGTGAGAATAAAGGGATAATTACCCTTGAAAATGATGAAAACGGATATGCCTCTTTATACGGGAAAGAGAAAGTCTCTGTTATCGGTGTTTCTCAGGAAAAAGAGTCTCATTTTACCGCATTTGAAGGATTGGCTATTATTGAAGCGAGCTACATCGCTCCCGATGTGATCGCTAAAAAAATGGGAGAGAAAAAAGTTCCGAGCTGTCCTCATTATTACCGTACATCACGCGGAAGCGAACCGAAAATAGAGATCGGTATTCGCTATGCAGCGGAATTGTTTGAAAAGTATTCACCTTCACAAGTTTACGGGGGGAATATTGAACTAAATACAACGTATGAACCGCGTATTATTAGTATGGATGAAGCGGAGTTTGAATCATTTATCGGTCTTAAGATTGATAAAACCCGTATAACGCAGATCTTTAAAAATCTAGGGATGGATTTGGGTAAAACCAAAGGGTCTAATTTCGCGATTTCCGTCCCTAAGTTCCGCCACGATATTGTGAATAAGCAAGATATTGTTGAAGAGATTGTTCGTATTGTCGGAATTGATAATATCCCCTCAAAACCGCTCGTTTTTGCGGAAGCGAATCAAATGAGCAATGATCTCTCCGAATATAAAAAGAGCCGTATGTACCGACATCGCGCGGCTCAAAGCGGATTTTACGAAGCTGTTCATTTCGTTTTTAACGAACGTGTACAGGTTGAGAAATTTGGATTTGGGTGTACGGATGTTTCTAAAGAGCTTTTAAACCCAATTACGGCGACTTTTGATACGCTTCGTCCGACCTTGCTGGTAGGACTTTTGAATTCCGCCTCCGCCAATGTGAAAGTGAATCAAAAGAAAATTGCTCTGTTTGAAACAGGGATGGTTTTTGATACGAATCGTAATGAATCTAAACGCTTTGGATTTATTGTTTCAGGTCCGCTAGAGGGTGATAAAATTGCGAATGCAGGCAAACCTTCGGTTATCGATTTTAGTACTTTTACACAATTGATAGCGGATATAGTCGGATCATTTGAATTGGTACAGCATACGCCGTTGCATTCTTTGGCTCACCCTTATGTATGTGCAAAAGTGATGATTAACGGTGAGGAGGCAGGGGAAATTTTCCGTCTTCATCCGTCGGTAGAAGAGGAATTTGATCTCTCTCAAACATTTATGTGTGAACTTAAAACCGATTCCCTTCCGTATGGGCTCGTTGAAGCTCAACCCTATTCAAAATATCAGGCATCATTTAGAGATTTGAGTATTTTGATTGCTAAATCGGTGACGTATGAGAGTATTAAAGCGGTTATTGAAAAACATGCGTCGGTACAAATTCGACGGTTCTATCCGGTAGATCGTTATATTTCGGAGAGTTTGGGTGATCAAATGAGCTTAACCCTCCGTTTTGTCCTCCAATCCGATGAAAAAACACTTGAAGAAGAGGATATCAATGCCGCCATGGAGTGGATACTCAGCGGTCTTCGTGATGAGTTGGGGGCAGGTTTGCGATGATGTCTGCCAAGGTTTATCCCGCAAAAGCGTTCGGGTTTAAAAGTGATTCAATAGCGCCGGATAAATCGATTTCTCATCGCTCGGCTATGTTCGCGATTTTGGCGGAAGGTGAGAGCCGAATTGAGAATTTTCTCCGCGCGGAAGACACCCTGAATACCCTTAAAATTGTAGGCCATTTAGGTGCTGAAATTACGGATGACGGTTCGGTTATCACGATTCGTTCACACGGAATACAAGAGAGTTCCGAAATTCTCGATTGCGGTAATTCGGGGACGGGGATGAGACTGTTTTGCGGACTTCTTAGTTCAGCAGAGGGGCACTTTATCCTCACGGGAGATGAATACCTTAAACGTCGACCGATGAAACGGGTAACTCAACCTTTGCGCTCTATCGGAGCCAAACTCGATGGGCGTAATAACGGCGATCTTGCCCCTTTATCGATTCGCGGAGCATCGCTAAAAGCATTCGATTATACTTCTCCGATTGCGTCGGCACAGGTGAAAAGTGCGATGATGCTTGCCGCGCTTCGTTCAAACGGCGTGTGTACGTTTAAAGAACCTGAGCTGAGCCGTGACCATACGGAACGGATGTTACGCGGGATGGGTGCCCGTGTTGAGATTAACGGACTAGAAACGAAGATTTGGCCGTTGGAGAAACCTCTTCAGCCTCTTCATATTCGTGTTCCCGCTGATCCCTCTAGTGCTTTTTTCTTTGCGGTAGCGGCGGCGATCACTCCGGAATCTTCGGCCATTATCGAAGGGGTTACCCTTAATCCGACCCGTATCGAAGCGTTTAAAGTACTGGAACGGATGGGGGCTAAAATCACCTATTCTTTGGAAGATGAGCGGTATGAACCGATCGGCACGATTGCCGTCGAGTATGCTCCTCTAAAAGCCGTTGTAGTAGAAGATAACATCGCATGGCTGATTGATGAACTTCCGGCACTCTCCATCGCTATGGCGTGTGCGGAGGGGAAAAGCGTTATTAAAAATGCCGAAGAGTTACGGGTCAAAGAGTCCGACCGTATTAAAACGGTTGTTGATAATCTGAATCTTTGCGGGATTGAGACTGAAGAGTATTCGGATGGTTATGCGGTAAAGGGCGGAGAGTTAAAATCGGCTGTAGTGAACAGTTACGGAGACCATCGCATCGCAATGAGTTTTTTAATAGCAGGACTTAAATGCGGCATGAAAGTGGAAGATATCGAGTGTATCAACACCTCATTTCCTAACTTTTTTGAACTTTTGGGAATGTGCGGCAAGGTTGAGAAATGAAAATCGCCCTTGCAGAGAGTTACGGGTTTTGTTTTGGAGTGAAGCGGGCGATCAAAATTGCCGAAGAGAACCGAAATTCCTCTACTTATGGACCCTTAATCCATAATGCCAATGAGATCGATCGATTAAAGAACGATTTCAATGTTGCCCTCAGTGAAAATCTTGATACGTTTAAAGCGGGTGATATTGCCGTTATTCGTACGCATGGTATCCCCAAACAAGAGTTGACCTTATTGCATGAGCGTAAAGTGAATGTTGTGGATGCAACCTGTCCGTATGTGACCAAGCCGCAACAAATTTGTGAAGAGATGAGCTCTCAAGGGTATGATATCGTCATTTTCGGCGATGAGGCCCACCCAGAAATTAAAGGGGTAAAAAGCTACGCCAAAGAGCATGTTTATGTTGTCAACAGCCCCGATGAGATTGATCTTTTGCGATTACGGGAAAAAGTAGCAACGGTAGCCCAAACCACCCGTAAGGTAGAAGAGTATCAGCAAATCGTCGGAAAATTGATGGCAACGCATAAAGAAGTACGTGTTTTTAATACGATTTGCAATGCAACGTTTGATAACCAAGATGCCGTACGAAAATTGGCACAGCAAGCTGATGTAATGATTGTTATCGGGGGTAAGAACTCTTCAAACACCAAACAACTTCATTCGATCGCTAAAGAGTATTGTCCTGACAGTTATCATATTGAGAGCCAAGAAGATTTACAGACGGAGTGGTTTAACGGCAAAAATTTTTGCGGCATCAGCGCAGGAGCCTCTACCCCTGATTGGATTATTAATGATGTAATCACCGCTATTGAAAAGATCAATAATTAAGGTAAACGCCGTACTCAAAAAGCAGTTCGAATCGAAATTAAGAAGAGAGAGTGTCACATGGCCAACGGATTAGAATGGAATGAAAAATATCGATTGGGTATAGCAACGATTGACGATCAACATCAGTATCTTTTTGAGATTGTGGCGCGAATTGCGGCGCTTGATTCGGTAAACTCAGACAAAGAGGAACTCAAGGCGATTTTAGGAGAACTTAGCAGTTATATGCGGGAACATTTTCGTGATGAAGAAGCCTATATGCGTCGTATAGGGTTCCCGGAGTATAAGTATCATCAGAAACTACACGCCGAAATTATCGAGTTCGTTAATGCCTCCGTAACCCGATCTCCCACAATTACGATGATCCAAACAAAACTCAAATTTATTATTAAAAAAGCACTTATTGATCACATTATTGAGGAAGATACGAAAATAAAACTTTATACCGTTTCTCAAAAAAGTGAGTTTATCGATGACTGTATTGTAGATCTTTAGAGCAGTTAGGATAAAAATCCTAATCTCAAAACAAGCATTTTTTCGCTATAATCAGCCAATTTTTAGTTACAAGGGATAGGCATGGCTTTCGATAACGAATCGTTCGAAGAAGAAAATTTTGCTGAGATGTTAGAGGCATCTTTCAAAGAGCAAGAATCTACACGCATTACAGAAGGTGAAGTAGTAGAAATTCAAGAGAGTGACAACCGCGCGTTGGTAGGCGTCGGTGAAAAACTCGAAGGGATTCTTTCACTGGATGAAATTCGTGACGCTGAGGGAAAACTTCTTTTTAACGTCGGCGATAAAATTATGGTTATGGTAATGGGTCACTACAATGAGCGCCCAAAAATTTCGTACAAAAAAGTGCTTGAGCAAGAGAAAACGCTCGCATTTATCAATGCACACAAAGAAGATTTCGAATCCATCGTGATCGAAGCATTGGTGACGAAGAAAAACAAAGGGGGCTACCTTTTGGAAGCGGACGATGTCCATTTCTTCCTTCCACGCTCACTTGCCGCGTTTAAAGAGACCGATCAAGTTGTCGGTAAAACGATCAAGGCACAAGTCGTTAAAGTTGACGCAGCTGAAGCGTCAATCGTTGTTTCTCGTCGCAAGCTTTTCAATGATGAGCGTAAGCGTAAGAAAGAAGTCATCGATGCGTTGATGGAAGAGGATAAAGTTATTCAAGGTACCGTCAAAAAGATCACCAGCTACGGTATGTTTGTTGATGTCGGCGGAATTGACGGGTTGGTTCATTATAATGAAATCAGCTACAAAGGGCCTGTTAATCCATCAAAACTTTACAAAGAGGGTGATGTTGTCAACGTAAAAGCAATTTCATACGATAAAGACAAACGTCATTTATCTCTCTCCATCAAAGCGGTTCAATCCGATCCATGGCAAGAAGTTGAAGAGGCGTTGGAAGAGGGTGATACTATTACTGTTACGGTTAGCAATATCGAGCCGTACGGTATTTTTGTTGACCTCGGAAATGACATCGAAGGTTTCCTTCACATCTCTGAAATCACTTGGGATAAAAACATTAAACACCCTAAAGACTACCTCACTGTCGGTCAAGAGATCGATGTTGAAGTTATCGAAATCAACTCTAAAACACACAAATTGCGTGTATCGTACAAACGTCTTCAACCGAAACCTTTTGAAGAGTTTACCAAAAAATTCAAAGAGGGTGATGTTGTCACAGGTATCATCACGTCATTGACTGATTTCGGTGCTTTTGTTAAAGTTGGCGGAGTTGAGGGGTTATTGCACAATCAAGATCTTTCATGGGATAAAAATGTCAAATGTAAAGAGACCCTTACTATCGGTGACGAAATCGAAGTAAAAATTGCAAAAATCAATGGTGATGATGAGAAAATTTCTTTGAACCGTAAATCACTTGAAGAGAGCCCGATTGATCAATTCGCAACAAGTCATAAAATGAATGAAGTAGTTCAAGCGACAGTTCGTGATGTGAAAGATTTCGGTGTATTCGTTTCATTGGAAGGGGGCGTAGATGCTCTTATCCGTAATGAAGACCTTTATCCCCTAATCGCTGAAGAGCTTGAAATCGGTCAAACCATTGAAGCGGCTATTTTAGTTATCGATGCAAAACGTGATCGTATCCGTCTTTCAGTGAAAAAACTAGAGCGCCTTAATGATCAAAAAATGTTGGACGAAATCAATGACAATGACGCTCACAGTCTTGGTGATTTGATTAAAGACCAATTGAAATAAATTCAATGCGACGTGCTGCTTTTTGGCTGTTCCCCCTTATAGCCTTTGCGGTAGCACTTTTCATCGTCTTATTTTTGGTGCAGATTAATCCGTCCGCACCAAAAATTAGTTCCGGTGAAAATGAAAATGATGTGATCTCCTCTGAGGGACTCGAAGAAAAAATTGGAAGTTGGATTAGCCATTTTTCCAGTACGAAAGAGAGTGGATATTTTTATCCCGTTAATGAAATCACTTTGAAGCTTGATATGGGTGGAGAAAATACGGCTTTAGAACTCTACAGACTCACCGTAAAGCCAAAGAGTTCGGATGAACTTTTACAAGCGAAAGAAGAGCTGAAAAAAAGTACGCTCCCCTATGTAATGCAAAACCAAGAGGATATGATGATCCTTACGATTGATTCGACCGATCAATTTCAACTGCAATCTCTTGTAACAAAACTAAAAACCTACCAAATCACGGCGACGTTGTCGCCCTACACAGAGGAAAAATAATGGAAAAATTTAAAATTGTCGTATGCGATCATATTCATGAAGAGGGACTTAATATTCTTCGTCGTGATGAGCGGATCGAGATGATTTTTGCGGCTGATATGGATAAAACAGCGCTTTTAGATGTTATCAAAGATGCTGATGTCGCTATTACCCGTAGTTCTACCGATGTAGACGATAAATTTATCAATGCGGTTAAAGGGAAAATGAAAGCGATTGTTCGTGCCGGTGTCGGTGTCGATAACGTTGATATTCCGGGATGTTCGAAAGAGGGGATTATCGTTATGAACGTCCCTACCGCCAATACCATTGCCGCGGTTGAGCTTACAATGACCCATATGCTCTCATGTATGCGTATGTTCCCGTACTCTCATGATCATTTGAAAAATCAACGTATTTGGAAACGTGAGAAATGGTACGGGTATGAGCTTAAGGGGAAAAAACTCGGTGTTATCGGTTTCGGAAATATCGGAAGCCGTGTCGGGATCCGATCGAAAGCGTTTGAGATGGACGTTATCGCGTATGACCCGTATATCCACCCCTCTAAAGCGACCGATGTCGGTGTAAAATACACGACTAATTTTGACGATATTTTAGCGTGTGATATCATCACGATCCATACTCCCAAAAACAAAGAGACCGTCGGTATGATCGGTGCGGATGAAATCGCAAAAATGAAAGACGGTGTGGTTCTTATCAACTGTGCGCGCGGCGGATTGTACGATGAGGAGGCTCTTTATGAGGGTCTTAAATCGGGTAAAATCCGTTTTGCGGGGATTGATGTATTCAACAAAGAACCGGCAATAGACCATAAACTTCTTGATTTGGATAACATCTGTGTTTCTCCCCATTTGGGTGCCAATACGTATGAATCACAATATAATATCGGGGTAGAAGCAGCTCAACAAGCGATCGAAGCGGCCAAAGGGATAGCGTATCCTCATGCAATGAATTTGCCGATCGATGAGACAAAAATCCCTGCATTTGTTAAACCGTTCTTGGAAATGGGACAAAAAATCGGCTTTTTGGCATCTCAAATCAATAAAGCGCCTATCGTTTCGATCAAAGTCAGCGGACGCGGCGATATTGCCGAGTATGTCACTTCTTTGGCAACGTTCGTGACCGTCGGTGCTTTAGCGGATATTTCAGGAGATACGATCAACTACGTTAATGCCGATTTCGTCGCTTCTGAGCGCGGGATTAAAGTAGAGACCGAATCACTTCCGGGAAGCCCTGTTTATAAAAACCTTGTAACGGTTCGTGTGACAACAGACAAAGATGTTATCGAAATCAGTGCAACGATGTTCGGTGATGACGTTCAACGTATCGTAGATATCAACGGTTTCGGTGTCGATGTTGAACCGAAAGGGAACATGATCCTTTTCAAAAATACCGACGTTCCGGGGGTTATCGGTCAAGTGGGTACACTCCTTGCCGCACATGAAGTAAACATCGCCGATTTCCGTTTGGGTCGTAATAAAAGCGGTGAAGCTCTTGCCGTTATTATCGTTGATTCTGCGGTTAATGATAAAACTCTTAAAGAACTATCCTCTCTCAACGCGTGTATTAGCGTCTCTTACGCTCGTATTTAATCTTCTACTATTCTTTCCATATCTGAGTATGGGAAGAAACATTTTTAAGTAAAAATAATCACTTTTATTAGTATTTTGTAATAAAACCGAAATCCCTCCCCTTTTTTATCAACTTTTGCTCATATTTAGATATTGCTATGTTATAATCAGTTAGCTAATAAATTTTAACATGTTTTTTTTTGTCAACATGGTAAAATATAAGGTATCAAATGATGAGCCATACCGTTGTAATTAAAAGAGTATTTATCGTTTTTATATTGGTAGGCTCAGTGAGTGCGAATGGGGTTGATCTAAAATCTGCATTGGAGAGTATGGTAGAGAACCATCCCGGTATTCTCCAAAAACGCCAAGAAATCGCATCTGCTCATCATGAGATTCAGATCGCTAGGTCTGGATTTTTACCGAAAATAAATCTCCGAAGCAGTATCGCACAAGAGAGGGCTAATACCCAAATGACAGAGTTTTCAAATCGTGATTTTAATACACTCAATACGAGTATCACGCTGACTCAGAACCTTTTTTCAGGATTTGCTACCGATTCAGAAATAGCGCAAAAGAAGCATAATATTCAAATGAAATCGTATGAATTGGAAGAGAAAATAAATGATCTCTCCCTACGGTTGATCAAAAGCTATTTAGACGTATTGAAAGCGGATGAATTGTTAGATGTCGAGCAAGAAAATGTCAAAACACATGAAAAAATGTATCAAAAGATTACCCTTAAAACGCAAAGTGGTAGCGGCAGGATAGCCGATCACAAAGAGGTGTTATCAAAATTGGCACTCAGTTATGTCAATACGTTGACACAAGATAATAATTATAACGATGCGGCAGCTATTTTACGCAGTGTTATGGGGTATTATCCGAAAAGTAATACATTAGTTAAACCCTCTATGTCCCCTTTGGCTCTCCCCTCTACTTTGGAGGAGGCATTGGATAAAGCGATCCAAAAAAATCCGGCACTTTTGATTAGTCGATCCCAGATAGAGAGTTCCAAGCACGCTATTAGTATGGAGCGGAGCAACTATTATCCGAAAGTAGATGCTGAAATGAATGCGCGCTCGTACGATAACGCTAATGGTACCGGTAATATCGATAAAACGGCTGCCGCAATGGTGACGCTCAGTTATAACCTCTACAATGGCGGGAGTGATGAAGCACGAGTGATGCGGAGTTTAAGCGAGGCCTCTAATGCAATCGAACAGCGTCGCTCGTTTGAGCGTGATGTCATAGAAAAAATGGCAAAGGCATATAACGCGTACGCTGTATTTGAACGTCAAAAACCTTTTTTAGATGTTTATCGCGATGCAAGTTTTGAAAAAACAAATTTTTATCAAGAAGAGTTTGAATTGGGAAGACGAAGCTTGATCGATCTTTTGGAATCGGAAGATGAATACAATACGGCGCGTCGTAAAGCGATAGAAAATGAGTATGAACTTCTCTACTCTTTTTTCCGTGTACTATCTGCATCCAATGAGTTAATCCCTTATTTTCAGCTAGATATTCAATCCCCTCAGCAGACTAAAAATGCGCTTCTGTATCCAGAGAAAGAGCCGATAAACAATATGAACGCTCCATCCTTAGGAGTGTACCCTCTCATCGCAACGATTCCATTTATCAAGGGTAGCGAAAATGTCCAGATCGACGCTCCTGAGGTTGTCTCTTTGACGATAGCTTCTGATCCGCAAAAAGGGTATGAAAACTATTTAAAAGCAGCACGTTTGGGAGAGAAAGAGGCTCAAAAAACAGTGGCTATTTTGTATGAAAAAGGGATTGGAACTTCGCTCAATAAAGAGAAAGCCGCGTATTGGAAGAATCGCTCTCTTCTCAAAGAGTTGTCTACGGCCCATTTGCAAAAGGCAAAAGAGTACCGAGCGTTAGGAGAACGATATCTTCCGTCAAACACAATCTCAAGTGCTACTGAGGTTAAGAGAGAACCGTCGGTATCTCCGAGTGAAAAAGCTAAATCATTAGACGAGCGTCTCAAAGAGTTGGGAATTATCCTCAACCGCACAAAAACAAAATGATGAAACCAATAGAAAGAGGCATTGCATGAGTCAGCACTATGATGATAAAACCGATCCGTTATTAAAGTGTTTGGTTCTTTTTACTAAGTTGTATCATACCCCTTTTAGTGCGGAAGTATTAACCTCTGATTTGCCTTTAAAACCGGGAGAAAGTACTCCGGAACTTTTCGCACCCAATAGCTCTAAAGGACTTTTTTCACGTGCTGCACGTAAAGCCGGATTAACCAGTCGCATAGCCCATAAACGGCTCTCTGAGATCTCTCCACTCGTTCTTCCTGCTATTTTGGTTCTAAACGGTAAGCGTGCTTGTATTTTGGAATCTTTTAGTGCTGATGGCAAACAGGCTAAAATTATTTTGCCCGAATTGGATGAATCCGTAACATGGGTCGATATCGGACAGCTCGAAAGTGAGTATATCGGGTATGTTTTTTATCTGAAAAAAGAGTATGCTCTTGAAAAACGATCCCAAAAAGCGACCGAACATACAACGGGACATTGGTTTTGGGGGACATTATGGATGTCTCGCTTTATTTATCGAGATGTTATTCTTGCTTCACTCATTATCAACATCGGTCTTATCGCCAGTCCATTGTTTACGATGAATGTGTATGACCGTGTTATCCCTAATGATGCGATGGAGACGATGTGGGTTTTGGCAAGCGGTATTGCTTTAGTCTATGTTTTAGAAGCGTTAATGAAGTTTACCCGAAACTATTATCTCGAAATTGCGGCTAAAAAAAGTGATGTGATTATGTCTTCCATCCTTTTTGAGAAAGTGCTCGACATGAAGCTCGAAGCACGTCCAAAATCGGTTGGATCTTTTGCTAATAATTTGCGTGATTTTGATTCTGTCAGGGGTTTTATCTCTTCGTCTACGCTGACGGTATTGGTGGATATGCCTTTTTTAGTTATCTTTTTGATCATAATATGGATGCTCGGCGGGTTGATGGTATTTATCCCGATTTTTATGGGATTGTTGATCTTGCTTTATACGGTCGCCATCAAACCATCATTGCAAAAGAGTATTGAAGCGACCCATAAAGCATCAGCCAATAAAAACAGTGTTTTGATTGAGAGTTTGATGAACCTTGAGACGATTAAGACGATGGGAGCCAATGGGCGATCTCAGTGGGAATGGGAAGAGGCAAATGGACATATTGCTAATGTTAGTCTCAAATCCAAATTATTAACGGCATCGATCCCTACCGTAACCTCATTTTTGACACAGCTCACGACGGTTATGCTCATTGTTGCCGGTGTTTATATGATTCAAGATCGTTTGATGACGATGGGGGCATTGATCGCGATTGTGATGTTGACATCACGTGCCATGGCACCGATGGGGCAGGTTGCGGCACTGATCTCGAGTTATCAAAATGTCAAAAGCTCTTATGATACTCTGAGTAAAATCATCTCTATGCCGGTAGAACACCCCAATGGAACGGAGTTTTTGAAACGTGTCGGATTAAAAGGGGATATTGAATTTAAAAATGTCTCTTTTCACTATCCCGATGAAGATAAATACTCGTTGAAAAACGTCAGTTTTAAAATCCGCGCAGGGGAAAAAGTAGGGATAGTCGGACGAATCGGATCGGGTAAATCTACCATTGAAAAAATTATTTTAGGACTTTACAGTGTCAGTGAAGGATCGGTATTGGTCGATGGAGTCGATATGTTCCAGATCGATCCGATCGATTTGCGTAAAAGTATCGGTTATGTTCCTCAGGACATTTCACTGATGAAAGGGACAGTGCGGGATAACATGATTTACCGTGATCCCTCCGCCGATGAGCGGATGATTTTCCGTGCGGCTAAGATCAGCGGCGTGGAAGATTTTGTCAATCGTCATCCGAGAGGTTTTGAAATGAATGTCGGCGAGAGAGGTGAATCGATATCGGGTGGACAACGTCAAAGTATCGCGATTGCTCGTGCCATTATTGCGGATGTTCCGGTTATCCTGTTGGATGAGCCGACCAGTATGATGGACTCTTTAACCGAGGAGAAAATAATACGAAATCTGAAAGAGGCTTTTATAGAAAAAACGGTTATTTTGGTAACCCACAAAACATCATTACTGGATTTAGTCGATAGGATGATTGTTGTTGAAGAGGGTAAAATCGTGGCAGACGGTCCAAAAGAAGACGTGCTTAAAAAACTCTCAGGAGGCAAATAATGAAACGTCAAATGTTCGATGATTCTGATTTAGAGTACATGTCGAGCCTCTCGATGGCTGCCAATCGTAATACGGCAAAATCTTCACGTATCTTTTTATGGTCTGTTTTAGCGATGGTTAGTGGAACGTTGATTTGGATGAGTATTGCAGAAGTCGATGAGATTACCAAAGGGGATGGAAAAGTGATCCCCTCAACCCATCTGCAAGTGATTCAAAATCTCGAGGGGGGGATTGTTGAGCAAATTTATGTCAGTGAGGGAGACAGGGTCAAAAAAGGGGAGTTATTGATTCGTTTGAGCGATACAAAACCCAAAAGTGAATTTAGGGGGAATCGTATCCAGTCTCATGAACTGAAATCGAAACAATATCGTCTTCAAGCAGAGTCGTCGATGGAAAATTTTTCAGTGAATGAGGCGGAACGCGAGAATCTGAACGGGTATATTGAGCAAGAAGAGTCGGCATTTCACACGAATCGTAGTTTGCTGATTAGTAAAATTAATATTTTAAATGAACAAATCAATCAGCGTTTATCGGAGCTTTCCGATGCAAAATCAAAGGTAAAGCTTTTAGGTGAAGCGCGTGACGTGGTTAGAAAAGAGGAATCATTATCCAAAAGTATGCTCCAAGAAGGGGTTGAATCAAAATCCGATTATTGGAAAATCCAACGAGAGCGGAGCAGTGTCGAACAGCAGTTTGAAGAGGCTCGAAACTCGATTTCCCGTTTGGAACATGCTATTGCTGAGTTAAAAGAGAAGATGATCCAAGAAAAAATCGATTATCAAAACAGAGCAAAGCAAGAGTTGAATGAGGTGCATGCAGAGTTAGGGCGTATTGATACGAGTTCTGTCCCCCTCTCCGATCAAATGAATCGTTCCGAGATTATTGCTCCGGTTACCGGGATAATGAAGCAAATGTTTATCAATACGGTTGGAGGAGTCGTGCGACCTGGGATGGATATTGCCGAGATTGTTCCGACGGAAGATAGTTTATTGATTGAGACAAAAATTAAGCCCTCCGATATAGCGTTTCTCCATCCGAATCAAAAAGCAATTGTAAAGTTTTCGGCGTACGATTTTTCGATTTATGGCGGTATGGTAGGGGAAGTGTATCAAATCAGTTCCGATACCATTGTCGATCAGCAAAAACAAGAGAGTTATTATCTGGTTAAAATCAAAATTAATCAAAAATTGGCAATCAATTCTAAACTTGCAAAAGTGACGATTATGCCGGGGATGACTGCCAATGTGGATATCCTAACCGGTAAAAAGACTATTTTGCAGTATTTGATGAAGCCGATTATTAAAGCGCGTCAAAACGCATTAACGGAAAAATAGATGTTTCACATAATTTTGGTAAGTAGTTCCAAAACTTTTACGAAGACTTTTGGAGAAAAACTCACAGGTTTTGGCTATTCGTGGGTCTCTTTTGATGAGGTAAACGTAGAAGCGGTAGAGAATACATCGTGTATTGTGATCGTCGATATCCAATCCTTGCAGATGACATTTCAAGATTTAGGGAAATTTTTAAAAGAGTATCCGTATCCGATGTTGGTGCTCACCTCTATCCCCACCTTTGAAGAGGGATATCCACTTTTGCGGATGGGGGTACGCGGGTATGCCAATCTCCATTTGGGTTCACTCAATTTGGAGAATGCACTGCATGTTCTTGCTTCCGGCGGAAACTGGTTTGATACGGGATTTATGAATGATTTTATCCGTCATATTGATTATAGAGGAGATGTAACGGAGGGGTCAACAGAGACATTTGACACACTCAGTGCACGTGAGCAGGAGATCGGTCGATACGTTGCTAAAGGATTGAGTAATCATCAAATTGCGCAATCGTTGGAGATCACGGAGAGAACCGTCAAATCGCATCTTTTGTCATGTTATAAAAAATTGGGAATGAATGATCGGGTGAGTCTTGCGTTATGGTTTAAAAAGAGAGATCATGAATAAAGAGCTAAAAGAGAATCTCCAGAAAACTATTGCCCATTATGTGAGTGAAGTTTCCCCCTTTGTGGCTCAAAAAATTGAAGCTAAAGAGGAACCGGCTCCCGAAGTGACTATTTTGGCAATACGGGTATTTAATGGGATCATAGCGATGTGCCAAGCGGAGTTATCTGAATCCGACAATGAGCACCTGCAGAGTGTTTTATCGTTTATGTGTCATATAGATGTCGAGGCCGCACCCGATGAGCTGTGCCGCCAAATCGAAGCTTTTATCTCCCATCATATTGAATTTTTGGCTCCTTTTAAAGAGGGAGATGATGTTTGTTTGACAATCAGTGAAAATAATTTAATCAAACTCATTGAGATGAAACACTATGGTGAAAAGCTTCATGATGTTCTCAAAAAATTTATACAACAAGAGAAAAAAAGACGATGGTACCAGTTGTATGTCTCAAAATCCAAATATAAATGGGCAAAGGATGCATTAGGGGATGTTGAAGTTGCATTAGTGAACATTAACAATCGTATAGAGTATGACAGCGATAAGATGATTCAAAAAATAGTGGATAATTTTTATATCATTTATATCGCCCTTTTAGGATTGATTAAATTTGCAAAATCTCAACAAGATATTACTTTGGAACTGACGATCAATAGCCAAATCGACCGCATCTTATACATTATAAATCCCTCATTCCAAGCGCATGAGCTTAAAAATAAATATCTTCTTTATTACCATGTGGTCTATGAACTCAAAGAACTGTATAGCAGCGTACTCTCCGATATGTAAAACTGTCCGATCGGACAATTGCTCTTTCTTTTTTGATGTGGAATAATGGGACACTAAAAAATTCCTAGATGGAGCCTATTATGTCAAAAGCAATTGGTGAAGTAACCCGTATGGATGGAGAATATATTGTCAAAGCAGGGGATGGAACATTAAAAATTCTTGCACCGGGGACACTCCTTTTCGAAGATGATGTAATTCAAGGACACGGCGGAAGCGGAGAACTTGAGATCGAATTAGTTAATGGGGATAAGCTCGTGGTCGGTGGGGATGAAGTAATTACACTCAGTGAGAGTGTTATTTCGAAAGAAGTTGCCAATCTGGAAGATGTGCAAGTCGAGCCAGAACACATTGCCGCAGTGATTGAATCCAATGAGTGGAATGTTAGTCATATCGAACCTGAAGTGCTTAATGGATCGATTGAGCCGGAGCATTTTATCGCACGGGCATTTGTGGATAACGATGCGATAGCCATAGAAACACCGATTGCTGTTAATCCAAATGCAACTACTATTGCAAATAAATCAGGAGCTGTGGAATCGGAAAATGCTTCTATTGATACTACTGTAGAGACAGTCGTATCAGACGTGCTGGAAGCACCTGCAGTGGAAAGTATTGACACTGCACAAGCGGCAGCAGAAGCACAAGCGGCAGCAGAAGCACAAGCGG
>JAGXFM010000048.1 GCA_024637215.1 Sulfuricurvum sp. | reverse complement strand
CGAGCAAACCGCTCCACTTGTCAACTACTACCAAGGTGTAGCCGCTGCTGATAGCACCGTTAAATACATCACCATCGACGGAACTCAGAAAATCGATGCAGTTGAGCAAGAAATTCTTTCACAATTAAAATAACTTTTCTTCTCCCCCTTCGAGGGGAATCTCGTGTTATAATCTTCTTATGAAAACTCCCCATTTTTATGCCGTCATCATCGGCTCTGAGATACTAAACGGCCGTCGTGAAGATAAACATTTTCTTTTTATTCGTGATGCTCTGCTCCGTCGCGGGCATACCCTCTTCTCCTCTTTCATCATCAAAGACGATCCTCTTTTGATCCATAATACCTTTGCCATGATCAAAAATGATCCGCACGCCGTCATGTTTAGTTTCGGTGGAATCGGTTCCACCCCTGATGATCTGACCCGTCAAATCACCGCGGATGTGTTCAGCGACGGTGTGTTGATTCTGCATGAGCAATTTACGCGTGACATCATTGAACGATTCGGCGACGCGGCCTATCCCCACCGTATCCGTATGGCTGCTCTGCCAAAAAATTCTCTCCTCCTCCATAATGTCGTCAATAATATGTCAGGCTTTAATCTCGACAATCGCTACTTTTTTATGCCGGGATTTCCGGAGATGTCCCATCCGATGGTCGAAGAAGCACTAGAGTCTTTTTACCCAAAAGCATCACTTCGCTACCGTCAGACATTAATCGCGCAAACTTCTGAAAATACCCTGATTGAAGTCATGGAAAAAATGGATCAAAACGTTGAATTTTCATCTTTACCTATGATAAACGGAGGGAATCCTATTGTAGAAATTTCAGTGGCATCCGAAAATAGTGATTTATGTCACGAAAACTTCAATCTCTTTATTCAGGTGTTAGAATCAAAATCTATCCCGTATGAAATCACCGAAAATAATTAAAAATAAACATTTTATTTAAATAGCCGATTTACTTATATCAAGGATGTAGGAGACAACATGGGTAAAATGAGCTTTTTACTTATTGGATTGGGAATCAGTGCCGTTATTTATATACTTTATCGTCATACTTTTCTAAAAACCCCGAAAAAGAAAGTGCCGAGGAAACCTCATTTCACTCTCAAAATTGAACCTGAATAACAGCTCTCGTTAAACGTAATGGCGATCATACAGTTTATTTTGTTCCTTTGCGGCTGAAAATTCCTCTTTTAAAGCTTCTAGGCGTTCTAATCTCTGCTGTGTCGTAGGATGAGTACGAAATAAATTTGAAAAAGAAAAACTTTTCCCCTCAAACGGACTAACGATCAACATATGGGCATTTTCAGGTGTAGCTCCATGAACTTCTCCCCGTACATTATAGTTTGTAAGTTTTACTAACGCATTTTGGAGCCATTCAGGATGCCCTGTAAGGCGTGCCGCACCCTCATCCGCCATAAACTCTCGTGAACGACTAATTGTCATTTGTATAATACTCGCCGCAATCGGGAGCAAAATCGCCATCACAATCATTATAATCGGATTCATGTTACGATTGTTTCGACTGCCGAACATTGCTCCGAATTGAAGCATATTAGCAATAAACGCAACTGAGCCCGCAATCGTTGCCGCTACGGTAGCAATCAGAATATCGCGATGGGCTACATGAGAAAGCTCATGTGCCATCACCCCCTCTATTTCATCTTCATTCAGTAGCTCAAGCAATCCGGTTGTTATTGCTACTGCGGCATGTTCAGGATTACGCCCAGTCGCAAAAGCATTGGGAATATGATCATGTATGATATAGACCTTCGGCATCGGTATATCAGCACGTTCTACCAACCGTTCAACAACACGATAGAGCATTGGGGCTTCGCGGGGGTCAACTTCCTGTGCATTATAATGTTTCAATATCATCGTATCCGAAAAATAGTAGGCGTAAAAGTTCATACCCCCCGCGATCAGCAGTGCGATGAGCATTCCCCCCTGCCCTCCAAGATATCCTCCGATAAAAACCAATAAAACGGAGAGAGAACCAAGTAATAAAAAGGTTTTAATCTGTTCCACTCTTTTCTCCTTGCAATAGAGCTAAAATCGATTTTTTGTGCATTTTACGGGCAAAATCTATGGCACTAAGCCCGTGTTGATCTCTGGCCGTCACATCCACCCCTTTATCCAGCAGTTTTTGTATCACTTCAATTCGACCGTAACAAACAGCCCCCATGAGCGGGGTAAATCCGCTGCGACGTGTCGGATGATTGACATCAAATCCGCTCTCAATCAGTCGCTCAATGATAGAGAGATTATTATAAGTGACCGCTACATCAAAAACACTCACCCCCTCATTATCAATATGATTCAAATCCGCACCGTTTTCGATCAAAAGATCTAAAATTTCACTCTCACAATGGTAACGCATCGCAAAACAGAGTACCGATTCGCCGTTCTCTTCTACCGCATTCGGATTTCCGCCGATTTTAAGGTATTTTTTTATTCCCAGATAGTCGTTTGCTTTTAATAAGGTAATCCACTGTTCCATAATAAATCCATTTAAAAATATGATCGTAGTATAACACGCAAGATTCAACCCATACATAGGCTCTTATGGTAAAATTCTCTATTAATTTTACACCAAGAGAGAAAATATGGAAATTTTAGAGACCGAAGCCGCTTTTAAAGCATGTGTACAAGAGATTCAAAACACCGTAGGATACAAAAATCCCCTTGGATTCGGTATTTGCCGTGTTGATTTCGGTCAGCTTGATGGTTCAAAAATCCTCCAAGCGACTTACCCTCATATCAACTGGAACGAAAACTTCGGCAGTGCAGCAATCTTTATCAAAAGCGCACAAGAGCAAGGATTTGTAATCGATTTTAACACCGATGAAGTAATTATCCCTGTAACCCTCAAATTTTTAGAAGGGTGTTTAAACGCATTTACCCCTTACTCCGACGAAGCATTCGGTGATGCACACAAAAATATCCAAGTGATCTCCGCTCTCTACAACCAAATCAAAGAGCGCGGTATGCGTGATGGCGAGTTCCGACTTGTCATCCTTTTCAACGATGTTACCTGCACGAGCATCGAGGGAACCTACCTCAAACTCTACGCCCTCTCTACCTCCAAAGCGGCTCTTCGCTCACTTAACCTGAACGGTGCGTTCGGTGCATTGCATAACGTCGCATGGTCGGACGGTCAGCCGATTGAACTTGAATGGCTCCGTGAAAACGAGATCGAACTCAAATTTGCCAACGAATATCCGAAAATTGATTTCGTCGATAAATTCCCGCGCTACCTCCAGCACATCATCCCTGCTAACAATACCCGCGTATTGGACGATTCAAAAGTCCGCTTCGGCGCACAGCTCCATGCAGGGACAACCATCATGCCGGGTGCGAGTTATGTCAACTTCAATGCGGGAACTACGGGTGTCAGCATGGTTGAGGGGCGGATATCAAGTTCTGCCGTTGTGGGTGATGGTTCGGACGTCGGTGGAGGAGCTTCCATCCTCGGTGTTCTCAGCGGAACAGACGGAATCCCTGTTACGATCGGAAAAAATACCCTTTTAGGTGCAAACTCAGTTACCGGTATTGCCCTAGGCGATGGATGTATCGTCGATGCGGGGATTGCCGTATTGGCGGGAACCAAGTTTGCGGTCGGTGCTGAGGAACTCTCAAAAATCCAAGAAGCCAATCCTACTGTACAACTCAACGGAACAAGTTTCAAAGGGAAAGATTTGGTCGGATTAAACGGTATTCATTACCGTCAAGACTCCACAACAGGACAATTGCTCATCCGCCGTTCAACTCGTGAAGTCAAGTTGAATGCAGATTTGCACTAATCTCTATTTTCTATCACCGTTTAAGGTGATGGATTCTATACTGATACATCATTTAAACAAAGGAGCTATACATGATAAGCTCAAACGTCTCTTCCATCGCTTCCCATCAGACATGGATGAATAATAATGCGCATAATGTCGCCAATGTAAATACTGATAAGTTTGTTCCTCAAGATACGACAATCAGTGAAACACAAAATGGTGGAACTAAAGCGAATACGACGGAAGCCTCTGCAAAAGCCGGAGAAAAATCCCAAACCGATCTATCAAAAGAATTAACCGATCAAATGGTTATCGAAAAAGCAACGCAATCTAATGTTCAGAGTATTAGAACACAAGATGAGATGTACGGTTCCCTTCTCGATATTCGAGGATAAATTAAAGAGCTTTCTTTTTAATAAGTGTTTTGCCCTGACGGGTAAGTGTGAGTGGAGTTTTTGTAAAGATATTCATACTCTCTATCCGCGTGAGCAATTTCATTGCCGGATCAAACTCATCTAACTCAGCTCCCAATTCTAAAGTGCTAATAACCGCTTTTCCGATGATATGACGCCCTTTATTCCCCTGTTTGTCAATCGTGCGAATTCCCCAAATGTTATGCATCACCATAATACTTTCTTGATAAGTCCCAACATAGAGCAATACATGTCCTTTAAGATAGAGGATTGTCTCAAACGGGATAGCGTATTCCTTAATAGCAAAGAGTTTTTCATCATCACTTAGCCCTGAAAAAGAGACGACTTCCCCCTTACGAGACTGTGCCGCAGAATTTCTTGGAAGCCAAATCCCAAAAGGGGTCATAAAATCACGTATCATGGAAGAGCAATCTCTCTCTCCGTACATACCGCCCCACCCGTAAGTATTTTTGAGTAATTGCGTTCCGATTGCAATTAAGTCACTCTTATTTAATCGGCTCACTCCAACATGTGCTGAATGCTTAGGAAGCGATAAGATTTTGATGGAGTTATTAGCATCAACAGCTTTGACATAATAATATTCACCCTCCGAGCGCTCCAATGGCAATACCATTCCCACTCGCGAATAGGCTACAAATCGATTTGCCTCATCGTGGAATGCAATATTATCTTCCGTAATAAATACTTTTTCCGATTTTTGGATCGATAAAGCCGTCGCATCATCAATAAAACTTACACCATCCGATGGAACCCAACCTGAAGCATTATTGGTAAAAATATAGCTCCACGCACCATCGTGTGAAGTATGAGAGACAAATATAGGTTCATTGTAATTAACACTGCTGTTTTGCAAAAGATCAAAAGGATAACCGTCACCTGCTTTTGAAGGATCTTTATAGAGTGGCTTATCGGTAGGAAGTGTCCGTATGTTCATCCATTTTAGGGTAATCGCTTTTTTATTGATTGAGCCGTATGCATCGAAATTACTGATATTTTTTATCTCTTCGAACCAGGAAGGAGATACAGGTCTGAGGTTATTCCCATATCCTCCTTTAAATGCACGCAAAGGCCACATAACCTCTTGAACTTTTTGAGGAGGAGCATTATAACCCCATGGAGAAAAATAGCGTCCGCCAAATGTTGTTTGTATTTCCAATAACCCTTCTCGATCATTGCCATTTTGTTCAACATAAGGGGCCATTGACTGTTCAAATCGCTCCAAATCATTAACTTTCGGACCAAATTCAGGTAATTTCATATCAAGATCTTGAGGAAGCATACAGCAAAAAGGATCGTCCAAAAGAGTTTGATTTAGATCAAGTTTTGAAAGAGAATTTAACGTTTTGGGTGTGGAGACAACAGGGGTATGGGTACTGCACCCACTTAATGCCATCAATAATATTCCACTCATCCAATAGGTAGTTTTCATTTTAATATCCAATTTTATTCAACTCCGCCAAATCGCCCTACGACCCTTCCGATGATTTCAACTTCATCTTTACCGGCAACGTAAGTCGGATAGTCTTTATTATCTGAAATAATATCTAGTTTACCATCAATCCGCACTTGCAATCTCTTGATAAATAACCCATGTTCCGTACGAATCGTAAAAATTCCTCCACGACTAATATCGGTCTTAGAACGATTTATAAAAATAATATCGTTATAACTAAAAGAGGGCTCCATCGAATCGCCCGATACATTTATGGCTTCAATATGCCGTAACTCTTTTTCACCGCCTAAAGAAAGGACAAAGTTATCTTCGAGCATCAGAGGTTCATATTCTAATTCTTCATTGTCAGCGCCTCCCCCTGCAGAGGCATTTACCGAAGAGAAATAACGGACCATATAAAAGCGGTTAGTCGGTTCAATCAGACTTTCCGGAGATTGGTTATACAATAACCAGTTAATTGCAATCGAACGCTTAGCGCAGAAATCGAGTAATTCGGTAAAAGGGACTTTATTACGCTTTTTCATCGTCGCAAAATTCATTTGAGAAATATCCAATAACTCTGCAACATCTTTATCAAATACTTTTTTTTCGGGAAATTCAGAAGAGACAATATCTTTGATCGTCTCGACAATATCACTGAATGTTTTCATATTGAAATCCTTTTGATATATCGATAGTGTATTGTAGGTATTATGACATATAATTTTATATTTTATGACAAAATGAAATATTTTTTATATTATTTTACAAACTATTCTACTATTTGCCTAATATAACTCAAGGAGTAGACAATGGCAAAGGTAATTCGCAGAGCTAACGGATGGATGGATAAGTTCGAGATGAATATGGAGAGATGGGCAGAGAGACTGTTCTAATCCTCTTTGTTATCTCTTTCCATACGTGAAAGATGATATCCTCGAAAAATATAGACTAAGAAAAGAACCAGTAGGACAACAACTAGAGTATCGAGTATTTGCATCATTTTACATCATCTTTCGGTAAGAATTAAAATTTTGTTTGATTGCTTCGTAGAGGATGATTCCACTGCTGATAGCAAGATTGAGACTACGTCCCTCTTTTGTCATAGGGATCGTCATTGTCTGATTTGGATACGCCTCTAAAATGTCAGAAGGGATGCCGGCGGTCTCGCTTCCGAAAAAGAGGTAATCTCCCTCTTCAAACTCCTGTTCAAAATAGGGACGATCCGTTTTGGTAGTGGCAAAGAAAAAACGTTCCCTCACCGGATGAGCTGCCATAAACTCATCGATATTTTCCCATACATGTAAATCAATTTTATGCCAATAATCCAAACCTGCACGGCGAACCGCTTTTTCATCAATATCAAAGCCTATCGGTTTGATGAGATGAAGCGATGAAGCCGTATTGACACAAAGCCGCCCGATAGCACCTGTATTATTAGGAATTTGGGGATTGACTAAAACGATGTTAAACATTTAAAAAATAATCGTTTTATTGGCATGAACAAAAATACGATCTTCTAATGCCAGTTTCAATGCTTTGGATAACACAATTTTCTCAACATCACGCCCCAGTCGTTGCATCTCTTCCCATCCGTAAGCATGATTAACATGAATAACGTCTTGAGCAATAATCGGCCCCTCATCAAGATGATTATTAACGAAATGAGCTGTTGCTCCGATAATTTTAACACCCCGTTCATAGGCTTGTTTGTAAGGGTTGGCGCCGATAAAAGCAGGGAGAAACGAATGATGAATATTAATAATTTTATCTTCATAGGCCTCCACAAATTGTGGAGTCAAAATACGCATATATTTTGCCAATACAATATAATCAATCTCACCGAGTTGTGAAAGTTGCGCTATAACACGTTTTTCATGCTCATCTCGATCACATCCCTCATGTGATACCGTATAAAAAGGGATGTCGAATTTAGAAACCAACGGTTCAAGCAGATCATAATTAGAAACAACGCCGATAATATGACAATCTAGCTCACCCGCTTCGTATCGGATTAAAATATCACCTAACGCATGGGATTCTTTCGTTGCCATCAATACAACCCGTTTTTTTCGAGGAGCAATTACTTCTAAATGAGCATTTGCCGGTAGAACTGCTCTGAGTTCGCTTCTGAGTACATCAGGAGCGATTTCACCGGCAACAACACTTCGCATAAAAAACTTATTATGCGCTTTATCTACAAATTCGTTGTTGGAGATAATATTCAGATTACGGTGATAAAAAATACCGGATACTTTGTATACTAGCCCTTTTTCATCATTACAATGGATTAGTACTCTATAGTGTTCATTCATTCATTAATCCTAAATTATGAGCGTATTTACGATTCTTTAATCGTCTCTAAACGGTTATCGATGGTAGCAAGCAGGTATTCAAAAAAATTAAGTGTCAAATCGACTTTAGCTTCTATTTGTTTGTTATTCGGTGACTGGAATCCTTCAAAAAGGACTAATAGCCGTTCTCTAATCCCCTCAAGCATTCGAGCTTCATCATCACGAACGGCATGAACTGTTTCGATTACAGTCTGAATAATCTCACTCTTAGGATGTTGAGGAATTATTTCTTCTTTAGGGGTAAGAAACGGTTTTTCTTTTTTTTTCAATACTTCCGTACTCTCAACAGGTTCCGACACCGTGGATAACTCTTCAATTTCGGCTAATGTAGATAAAATGACATCTTTTAGTTCCATGCGCGCAACAACCACCTTTCAAATTGAATAAATTCAGCCTCTTCTTCCATCTCAATGAAAAAAGTTTTCATTTCATTATTGACCCCTAAAAACTTTTTTCGCATACCGGAGAGTCGGCGAATGGCAATTTTTGCATCAGCATTAGAGGGATCTTTTTTTAAAATCTCTTTGTAAATTTCAAGAGCATCTTCTTTGAGCCCTTGAAGCTCGTAAATGTTTGCGAGAGTTAAAGTTTGCATTTTGCAGCAAAGTTCGCGATGATAGAACCCATCTCGCTGGTAGAACAAACTTCTTTAGCGCCAAATCCCGCGATATCTTTCGTACGATACCCCTCCGCAAGCGCTTGTTTGATACCGTAGTCGATACGATCTGCCGCTCTATGTTCATTTAGAGCAAAACGAAGCATCATCGAAGCACTCGCAATCGTTGCAATCGGATTAGCAATCCCCTGCCCCGCGATATCAGGAGCTGAACCGTGGATAGGTTCATATACACCGATTGCAGCCCCGACGGAAGCAGAGGGGAGCAAACCGATAGAACCTGAGAGCATACTTGCCTCATCGCTGAGGATATCGCCAAAAATATTTCCGGTCAAAATAACATCAAATTGTTTCGGGTCACGGATCAACTGCATTGCTGCATTGTCAACATACATATGTGAAAGTTCCACTTCAGGATATTCCTTTGCGACCTCTTCGACCACTTCACGCCACAACTGGCTGACATCAAGGACATTCGCTTTATCAACCGAGCACACTTTTTTAGAACGATCCATCGCGATTTTAAACGCAACGTGAGCGATACGGATCACTTCATCACGAGTGTAGACCATCGTGTTCCAACCCTTATTCTCATCACGCCCTTTAGGCTCACCGAAATAGATCCCACCGATAAGCTCGCGAACAACCATCAAATCGACACCCTTGACGATTTCAGGCTTCAATGAACTGGCATTGACGAGTTCATCATACACATTGGCCGGACGAAGATTAGCAAATACCCCTAACTCTTTACGAAAACGGAGCAACCCGCTCTCAGGACGTTTTTCTCTCGGGAGAGTATCCCATTTGGTTCCGCCGATAGCTCCGAAGAGGACTGCATCGCTCGATAAAGAGATATCAATAGTCTCTTGTGGCAAAGGGTCACCCGTTACATCGTAAGCGCACCCTCCCATGAGAGCTTCTTGGTAATTAAACTCTAAATTTTCACATGCCGCAACCGCATCTAAAACTTTAACCGCTTCATCAACGATTTCAGGACCAATTCCGTCCCCTTTGATCAATGCAATATTGTAACTTTTCATCAATTATTTCTCCTGAGCGGCAATTTCGGCTTCTGCATAATTCATCAAACCGCCTGCGGCGATAAGTTCTTGCATAAACGGCGGAATGGGGATAAAGTTATAGACTTTACCGTTGGTTGTATTGGTAATCGTTCCCGCATCCATATCAATGCTAACGGACTCACCCTCTTTGATCTCTAAGCTTTCGGGAAGTTCAAGAATCGGCAATCCCATATTAAAAGCATTGCGGTAAAAAATACGGGCAAATGTGGGTGCGATAACCGCGGCAACACCCGCCGCTTTAAGGGCGATAGGAGCATGTTCGCGAGACGAACCGCATCCGAAGTTTTCATCGGCTACGATAATGTCACCCGGAACCATTTTATTCACGAATGTCGGATCTGCGTCCTCCATAACGTGCTTAGCAAGCTCTTTTGGGTCTGAGGTGTTGAGATAACGGGCGGCGATAATGAGGTCGGTATCGATGTCTTTACCGAAATTCCAAACTTTACCTTCAATTTTCTGCATCGAAAAATCCTAATAGTTACGTAAAATTAGGTGGATTATAGCAAAGATGAGTTGAAAGAGTTTTAAATCCCAAAAAAAGGGATTTTAATATGAATCAATATTATCGTTTAAGACTATTGGTAGTTGCCAACATTTCATCACTGGTCGTAATAACTTTAGAGTTGGCATCGTATGCACGTTGCCCCGTAATCAGATCCGTAAGCTCAACGACTAATTGAACGTTTGAAAGCTCTACAAACCCTTGTCGAATATTCCCTAATCCATCAACCCCAGGAGTCCCCTCAACAGGCTGACCTGAACTGTCGGTCTCCACAAAAAGGTTATCTCCCATCGCATGCAAACCGGCGGGATTAATAAAGTTTGTTAATGAAATTTGTCCCACTTGGGTCGCCTGTGCTTGACCGGATTGGGTAACACTGACGATACCGTCGGTTCCGATACTGATGTTGATAGCATCCTCAGGAATAACTACTTCCGGAACCAATTTATAGCCGTCGGAGTTTACAATCGTACCGTTTTCATCAATTTTAAAAGAACCGTTACGGGTATACACTTCCGTTCCGTTAGGGAGTTCAAGTTTAAAGAACCCTTTTCCCGTAATCGCCGTATCAAGAGTATTATCGGTTTGCTTCAAACTCCCCTCGGTAAAAATTTTATTGATTGCGGTAGGACGAACCCCTAAACCCACTTCGATCCCTGTCGGTGATTTGGTCGTATCACTGGTAGAGGTTCCTGCATAGGTCATTACTTTGTACATCAAATCGGCAAATTCAGCACGAGACTTTTTGTATCCCATGGTGTTAACGTTGGCAATATTATTCGCCGTCGTATCAATTTGAGTTTGCATTGCCAGCATCCCGGTAGAGCTGGTGTAGAGTGATTGCATCATAGTTTTATCTCCTTAAACTTATCGACGTGTTACTGCGAGTTTTTCAATCGCATCACGGTTTAGATCATTCATTTGTGAATCCATCGCTTTTTGATACATTCCGACAAGACGGTTTGCTTCAACAAGTGCAATCATTTCATTGACCGCATTAACATTGCTCTTTTCAACAAATCCCTGCATAACACTTCCACTCTGCGCTAACGGGGTAAGAGGATCGGCAGGATCAGGGATATAAAGGTTTTCACCCTCTTTATTTAGGTCTCGGATATTTTGCGGTTCAATGACCAAAAGTTTTTTATTGGCTACCATTTGATTCGTACCGGGTACATTGGTTGAAACCTGACCGTTTTTGTCAATCGTAATAACACTGTCTTGCGGAGTAAAAGTGATTGGTGTTTTATCGGCTGAAAGAACTTCATGACCTTGCTTGTTAACCAGTTTGCCTTCGTCGTTGATGGTAAAAGTACCATCACGAGTCAGACGTACTCCCTGTGGCGTTTGAACGGCAAAAAATTGCCCCTCTTTAGAGAGTGCCATATCAAAGGTATTATCCGTGCGTTGCATTGCGCCCAAAGTATGATCGGTATAGGAATCAGTAATTTGCGGTACTCTACTCAATGAGCGGTTAAAATACTGTGCTGCTTCTTCCGTGTGATTAGCAATCGGAAGCTCACTTTGTACCGTTTTAAATAAACGTGCAAAATCACCCGTGATCAACTGATCCCGTTTATACCCTGCCGTATTGGCGTTAGCAAGATTGGAAGCAATCGTATCCATACGATTAAATTGCGCTACCATTCCGCCTGTCGCCGCATAATATCCGGTCTGCATTTATCATCCTTGTGGAGTATTGAGACTTAGATAGCAACAAGTGTTCCACAGTATAAATATTCTCAAAACAAAAAGTATCATAGGCTATTTAAGAAAAATTTCGGTATAATCCACCTCTTTTTAACGTTAAGGGAGTCCTCCTCGTATGAGTGTCAAAGATCTAAATAAACATCTCGAAACCCTATTTACCGAACATAAATCCAAAAATTGTCTCACCTATGAAACAATTGTCGATCCTTTTGACAAGCAACCAACCCTTGCACAAGCGAAAAATATCCTAAAATTGGCACAAAAACATAAGATATGCCTATTTACCTCTTCTGAGCATGCCAAAATGCTCAATCAGCAAGAAGCTGCCGCCAAACGTGCCGCTCAGCTTAAATACATTGAAGAAGCAAGCGGTGATGAGTTTGATATTCTCAAACAACATGAACTTCTTGAATGGTCACGTTCGGATTCTCCTGTACGTATGTACCTACGTGAAATGGGTCAAATTCCCCTTCTAACCAAAGAAGAAGAGGTTGAGATTTCCAAACGTATGGAGATGGGGGAAGGGATTATTATCGACGCTATTTGTTCCGTCCCGTATTTGATCGATTTTATCCTTGATTACAAAGATCCGCTTATCAACCGTGAACGCCGTGTAAAAGAACTTTTTAAGAGCTTTGAAGAGGCAGAAGAAGAAGAGAGCGATGACGACAGTGATGATGATGCTGATGAAGAAGAAACCAATGAAAAAGCCCCGTCGCTCAAAGACAAGAAACGGGTAGAAAAAGTTGTAACCTCTTTTAAAGCACTTGAAAAAGCGAAAAAAGAGTGGGTTAAAGCGACTGAGAAAATGTTAGATGAGTGCTCGATTGAGGAGATGGATGCCGATTATGTCCTCTTCTTCCTCAACGTCAGCTTCAAGAAAAAAATGCTTAAAGAGGCATTGTTGGATCTTGGGCCAACCTCTAAACTTATCAATGAGCTTGTCCGTTCGATGGAAACAGCCTTGCGCAGTGATGAAGGGTTTGATCGTGAGCTCAAACGTCTTGAGTACAAACTCCCTCTCTTTAACGATCAGCTCAAAAAGAATCATACGTTGATTTTGAATAAAATCTGCGATTTGACCAAAGAAGAGATTGCAACCAAAGTCCCTGAAGCGACGATGGTCAGTACCTATATGGAGATCAAAAAACTGATTCAAACCAAAGAGGCTTCCAAAGGGGGCTTCAATATGGAGCCGGATAAACTGGCCGATATTTTGGAACAGATCAAGCGGGGTAAAAATATCTCTGAAGTTTCCAAAACCCGTATGGCGAAATCGAACCTCCGTCTCGTTGTATCGATCGCAAAACGCTATACCAACCGCGGTCTCCCTTTCCTCGATTTGATCCAAGAGGGAAATATCGGTTTGATGAAAGCGGTCGATAAATTCGAATACCAAAAAGGGTATAAATTCTCGACCTACGCGACATGGTGGATTCGTCAGGCAATCAGCCGCGCCATTGCCGATCAAGCGCGTACTATCCGTATCCCGATCCATATGATCGAGACGATTAACCGCATTAATAAAATTATGCGAAAACATCTCCAAGAACACGGAAAAGAGCCGGATGTCGAAACCATCGCGGAAGAAGTGGGATTGTCGGTTGAAAAAGTTAAAAACGTTATCAAAATCACTAAAGAGCCTATCTCACTTGAAGCTCCTATCGGGAATGAAGAAGACGGCCGTTTCGGTGATTTCATCGAAGATAAAATGTCACTCTCCCCAAGTGATGCAATCTTGAAAGACGATTTGAAAGTCCAAATCGAAAGTGTTCTTGAACAGCTTAATGAGCGTGAAAAAGCGGTAATCAAAATGCGTTTTGGAATCATGGACGATGAGAGTGACCGTACCCTTGAAGAGATCGGTAAAGAGCTTAACGTTACCCGTGAGCGTGTCCGTCAGATTGAAAGCAGTGCGATCAAAAAACTTAAACACCCTAAAGTGGGTCGTAAACTCAAAAATTATATCGAGGACTGATGACATTCGATCAGCAATGGATTGAATACGATTTTAATCCATTTATCCTTTTTAATTCCGGCGGAAAAATCGTATCGCTCAATACCGAGGCGCAATACCTCCTCGGTGCAATTGAAGCTTCTGCTATCTATAAAATAGCGACTACGTACGCCAACTCTTCCTTCGGATTTAAAACCACTTTTTTAGAGCTTGAATTCGGCCGTTTCAAATTTTTTGGTATTACCGTCGGGTATGAAGATGAAGAAAAAATTGGCATCCGACTTTATCAGCTCCCCTCTTTCCAATTTACCGCCCAAAAACCGAATGGTCAGTTGGTCAATGTCTATACGTTAATTGATTTATGTATCAGTTCCAATTCAATCGGCTCTTCTACGAAATACCCAAAAGAACTTGATCCGACTATTCCTGAAATTCGTCTTCACACCGAAATTTTTATCAAACTGCTTAATAAAATTTATATGTCTATGAACGGTAATGAAAAAATTCTTACGAGACTCTTTTTCCGTGTCGGGGAACATATCAAGTTTGAAGGGGAAAAATATTCCCTCTTCTCTATTGAAATCTCTGCCGATACGATTACTCGAAAATATTTACCGGAAATTACCCATTTAGCCGAAGAGAATAATCTCTTCGTTGATCAAAAAGAGAATAAAATCACAATCAATGTTCCTATGATTGTGAAATAAATAGTTTTTTAGAGATTAGATACCCGACAGGTATCCCTGCCGCTAATCCGAGAAGATAGGGTATTATTTTCAACGCATGACTGTTTTCCAGTCCAATAAACCCGAGTATCAGAAAAGCGTACGGTATTAATCGATAGACAGAGACCATAGCTGATGCATTTTTGGTCGTATTTTCGATAATATTGCTCTTTTGACGCACTTTTTCCTCTTTAATCATCTCTTTTATGTCGGTTATCTCTGACTCACGTTCCTCTTCGTACAGATCATACGGATCATCCATCATATCAATACTGTCTTTGACATCGTCTACATTGACATCCCCGACACGGCTTTGAATCATATTACGGTAAGAATAGAGTGATCCCGTAACAATAAGCATCGACGAGATCATGGCAATTAGAAAACTAAACATTTTTAGTCCTCGTCATCGTCATCATCGTCTTTTTGCGATTTACCCATGTTGTAACGTGGATCTTTCGCCAACTTTTCGAACTCTTTGTATTGCTTGCTATAGGCTTTGTAGATATTTAATATTGCCGCTAAAATACCGATAGCGACACCTACCCATAAAAGCCACGTGATACCTGTCAGTTTTTTAAGCCCTAATCCGATAGCGACACCGATCAAGATAGCAACTACCATCGAAATACCGAGAGAAAGGCTTTCAGCCCCCTCGATGATCGGTTTTAATCTCGGTTTTTCCTCTTCTGCACTCATTGTATCTCTCCAAAAATTTTATCCGCCGCAGCAATAGTCTCTTCGATCATCGTATCGGTCGTAGCGGTCGAGATAAAGCCCGTCTCAAACTGCGAACAGGCGAAATAGAATCCCGCATCCAACATTGCCGCATGAAAACGGGCAAAACGTGCCGTATCACTTTTCAACGCTTCGGCAAAATTACCGACTGAATCATCGGAGAAGAAAAAGCCAAACATCGAACCGCGAACATCGGTTTGCAATCCGATATTATGTTTCGCTGCCGCTTCCGCAAAACCGCTCATTAAGCGTACAGCACGCGCTTCGAGGACACTAAATACACGTGCATTGGTTTTGAGTTTATTGATTGAAGCAAGACCAGCAGCCATTGCGACAGGGTTCCCGCTAAGAGTCCCTGCCTGATAAACGCCCCCCTCAGGAGAGAGGTGTGCCATAATCTCACGACGACCGCCGAAAGCACCGACAGGCATACCGCCGCCGATTACTTTGCCCAGTGTCACAAGGTCAGGTTTGGTTCCCGTGATACTCTCCGCTCCGTGCAGACATGCGCGGAAACCGCTCATCACTTCGTCAAAAATCAGCAATGCGCCGTACTCGTCACACACGGTACGCAGTTCGGCGAGAAAATCTTTGGTCGCAGGAACCAATCCCATATTCCCTGCAATCGGCTCGATGATCACACACGCGATCCCCGGGCTATCCTTGAAACACGCTCTAACACTCTCGATATTGTTGTATTCCGCCAACAACGTATGTTTCGTAAAATCGGCAGGTACCCCCGGAGAGCTAGGAGTTCCGAACGTTGCCGCACCTGAACCCGCTTGAACGAGAAGCGCGTCACTGTGTCCGTGGTAGCACCCCGTGAATTTTACGATATCATCACGCCCCGTGAATCCGCGAGCAAGACGGATCGCACTCATCACCGCTTCGGTTCCGCTGCTCACAAAACGAATTTTCTCAATTGAGTCATAAATAGAGATAATAAGTTCTGCCAAATCGCTCTCCGCTTCGGTAGGAGCACCGAAACTAAGACCGTGTT